>JAYVNU010000235.1:0-30639 GCA_043758345.1 Lacisediminihabitans sp. | reverse complement strand
CAGCAGTAGTACGTGCTCCGGGGTCGGTGAGAATCCGAACCGGCGGTGACAGTCCGCGACCCGCGAAGGGGAGAGATCCCCGAAACGGTTGAGCCGGTGGAATTCCGGGACCGACGGTTATGAGACATGTTGTTCATGTGAAAGAACAGCTGTCTCTCAGTCCGGATAAGAGGAAGCACGCGTAACGACGGTACTTTCCGTGCCTCCGCGACGAGTTCTTCCCCGGAGCCTCAATCGTGAGGACCGGATGATGGCGACAGGGATCGGCGAGGCCGCGCTGACGCACGCTATGCGGCATGCCCTCTCGCTCGCCGCGAATGGTCCGATGTGGGGTGTCAATCCGCAGGTGGGCTGCGTGATCCTGTCAGCCGACGGCGACATCCTGTCCGAGGGCTGGCACCGCGGCGCCGGAACACCGCATGCGGAGGTCGACGCGCTGGCGAAGCTAGAGGCCGGCGCAGCATCCGGAGCCACCGCCGTGATCACTCTCGAACCCTGCAACCACGTCGGCCGCACCGGGCCGTGCAGCATTGCGCTGATCGAGGCCGGCATCACGCGCGTCGTCTACGCCGTGTCGGATCCGGGAGCCTCGTCGAGTGGTGGAGCAGCGCGCCTCCGTGACGCCGGAGTCGTCGTCGAAGCCGGGGTGCTCCGTGTCGAGACCGAGGAGGCGATGCGGGTCTGGCTGACCTCCGAGCGGCTCGGTCGACCGTTCGTGAGCGTCAAGTGGGCGTCGAGTCTCGATGGGCGAGCCGCGGCATCCGACGGCACGAGCCGGTGGATCACCGGAACAGCCGCTCGCCAGCGCGTCCACGAGCAGCGCGAACAGTCCGACGCGATCCTGGTCGGAACGGGAACGGTGCTTCTGGATGACCCGTCCCTGACCGCCCGCGGAGACGCTGGCGAACTGCTGCGGCACCAGCCGGTGCCCGTCGTCATCGGCGAGCGCGGCATTCCGGCCGACGCGCAGTTGTTCGACCACCCACATGCGCCGATCATCACGGGCAGCCGCCACCTGACCACAATCCTCGCCGATCTCTTCTCCCGCGGCATCCGCCACGCCTTCGTCGAGGGCGGTCCGACGCTTGCGAGCGCCTTCGTCGCCGAAGATCTCGTCGACGAATACCTCGTCTACCTTGCCCCAGCCCTACTCGGTGGGGGGATGCTCGCCCTCCGCGAGATCGGAGTCGACACGATCGGCACCGCGAAGAGACTGCGGATCGATTCGGTCGAGCAGCTCGGCGGCGATCTGCTGGTGACCGCCAGGCCGATGCTCGCTCCAATTTTCGCGCCGAGAGACGCTCTCTTCTCATCAACCACACCTTAGGAACCCCATGTTCACCGGAATCATCGAAGAACTCGGCACGGTCGTCGACTGGACGCCGAGCGACGATGCCGCCCGAATCACCGTTCGCGGCCCTGTCGCCGTCTCTGATGCCGCCCACGGCGACTCGATCTCGGTCAGCGGCGTCTGCCTCACGGTCGTCGACAGCGGCGACGACTGGTTCACCGCGGATGTCATGGCCGAGTCGATCGCCATGAGCACGCTGAAAGGTGCGATCGCCGGGATGTCCGTCAACCTCGAACGCGCAGCGAGGGTCGGCGACCGCATCGGCGGTCACATCGTGCAGGGCCACATCGACGGCACGAGCACTCTGCTGTCGATCACCGAGGGTGACGCCTGGCGGGTGCTGCGTTTCTCGCTCTCCCCCGACATCACATCCCTCGTCGCGCGGAAAGGCTCGATCGCGATCGACGGCGTCTCCCTGACGGTGAGCGCGGTCGGCGACGACTGGTTCGAGGTGTCCCTCATCCCGGAGACCCTCACGGCGACGACGCTCGGTCGACTCGTGGTCGGTGACGCGGTCAACATCGAGACGGACATTCTCGCGAGACAGGTCGAGCGGATGATCTCGACAGGCTCGATCACCGGAACCACGGGGGCCGCGGCGTGAGTCTCACCGACATCCCGACAGCCCTCGACGCCCTCCGCGCCGGGCGCCCGATCATCGTGGCCGACAATGAGAGCCGCGAGAACGAGGGCGATGTGATCATCGCCGCCGGTCTCGCGAGCCAGGAGTGGCTGGCCTGGATGGTGCGCAATACGTCCGGCTTCATCTGTGCTCCGATGACCAACGACATCGCCGATCGCCTCGAACTGCCGATGATGGTGGCGAACAACGAAGATGTGCGCGGCACGGCCTATACGGTCAGCGTGGATGCGGCATCCGGGGTGACCACCGGCATCAGCGCGTCGGACCGCGCGCACACCCTCCGCGTGCTGGCGAGCGTGGACTCGACGCCGCGCCACCTCCACCGCCCCGGCCACGTCATGCCGCTGCGTGCGGTCGAGGGCGGCGTTCGCGAGCGTCCAGGGCATACCGAGGCGACGGTCGACCTCCTCAAGCTCGCCGGTCTGGTGCCGGTCGGCGCGATCTCCGAGATCGTCGCCGACGACGGCGAGATGATGCGCCTCCCCGGCCTCATTGCGCTCGGCGAGCGGGAGAATGTGCCGGTAGTGACGATCGAGACGCTCATCGAATTCCTACAGGAGCTGCACTGCGACACGGAGGTGCCGGTCGCCGTCGAGATCCCGGAGACCTCGAGGGTGATCTTCGAGGTAGAGACCGACATCCCGACGACTCACGGCGCGTTTCGCTTGCGTGCCTACCGGGATCGGATGACGGGCGCCGACCACCTTGCCGTCATAGCCGCCGGTCCGAAGAACCAGCCCCCGACGAACGGCACCTTGCTCCGGGTGCACTCAGAGTGTCTCACCGGGGAGGTCTTCGGCTCCGAGAAGTGCGAGTGCGGCCCACAGCTGGATGCCGCTCTCGACCAGATCCAGGCCGAGGGCGGCATCGTGATCTACATGCGCGGCCACGAGGGTCGCGGCATCGGTCTCATCAACAAACTGAAGGCCTACCGCCTTCAGGAGGATGGCCTCGACACCCTCGACGCGAACATCGCGCTCGGCTTTCCGGCGGACGGTCGCGACTACGGGGCGGCCGTCGCCATCCTCGAGGATCTGGGCATCTCAGAGGTGCGCGCTATCACCAACAACCCCGAGAAGCTCCGCCAGTTGCGGGAGCGCGGAATCATCGTCTCGGAGCAGGTCGCGCTCGTTGTCGGCGTCGGTCAGTTCAACGAGCGGTACCTCGGAGCCAAGCGCGACCGGATGGGACATATCCTTCCGAATGACACAGAACTGGAGGAGGCGGCTCGTGCCCACGAACGCATCCTCGAGAACCAGAGAGGACAGACGGCATGAGCGGCGATGGAGCACCGGAGATCCAGGCGGACGGGAAGGGCCTGAAGATCACGATCGTGGCGGGGCTCTGGCATGAGGAGATCGCGAACGGACTGTTGGCGGGAGCCCAGCGCGTTCTCGACGCGGCCGGGGCAGAGGTGACGGTGATCCGGGTGCCCGGCAGTTTCGAACTGCCCGTCGTCTCGAGGGCCGCCCTGGTGAACGGCGCGAACGCGGTCGTCGCCCTCGGCGTCATCATTCGAGGTGGAACGCCGCACTTCGAATTCGTGTCGGATGCGGCGACGAGCGGTCTGACGCAGGTGGCCATCGAGACCGGCAAGGCGATCGGATTCGGAGTGCTCACCCTCGACGACGAACAGCAGGGCCTCGACCGCGCAGGGCTCCCCGGGTCGGGCGAGGACAAGGGTGCTGAGGCCGCTCTGGCCGCGATGGCGACGGCCATCATCATCCGGAACATTCCCAAGTAGATCGATCGGTAGAATTGTGCCCGTGACAAACCCCTACCGCATCCTCGTCATCATGGCAGCTGTGATCGCGATCGCGTTCTTCGCCGGATTCATCTATGTCGTGTTCGTCCAGCACGGTGGCCGCGCAGTGTCGCTCGCTCCGATCGTGACGGCTCTCAGGTCGCTCTGACGTGGCATCCGCCATCTCTCCACGGGTTCGGCTGATCATCTGGATCGTCGCCATCCTCGCGTTCGTCATCGCGGTGCTGTTCATTACGCGGGCGGTGATCCGACCCACCCTGTCGAATCCGGTCGAGCGGGTCGAATACAGCCAGTACACGTCGACACCCGACTACGACAACACGACTCACACCGTGACGAACGGCGTGCGCATCGCGAAGTTCCAGGCGCTTGTCAAGGAGTACTCCATCGATATCGCAGACTTCAACAATGCGCTGAACGACGGCTGCACCGGCGGCCTCGCGACGAACATCACGCTCTACCGGGCGGGCAACGCGATGCAGAAGCTCAACCTCTATAGCTGTCGCGGCCCGAATGCCTCCGGCACCTTCGTCGCCGACGCGACCAAACTGTTCTCGGACTGGCACGCGAACGACCAACCGAAATAACGCGTCCTCCCACTATTTCCGCCGTACTCCCGGGATAATCGATCCATCTCGCCCCAGTTGTGATCGATGCAAGGAGCACGACGTATGACGGCCCCATCGCTTCCGCGGGCGTTTACCCCCTTCGCCGAACCACGACGCCGGGTGTCCGCGCTCTGGATAGCACTGTTCGCCACCTCGTGGCTCGGTATCTGGATGGCTCAGCTCACCCCCATCCAGCTGCTGCTCCCCAAGCAGATCCTGGTACTGCTCAAACAGACCTACTGGGTCGACAGCGTCGTCGCGTTCGGCATCATCTCGGGCATCGCCGGAGCCTGCGCGCTCATCGCCTATCCGCTGACGGGGGCGCTCTCCGATCGCACGACCTCGCGCTTCGGACGGCGTCGCCCCTGGATTCTCGTCGGAACACTCGTGTTCGCGATCTCTCTGCTGCTGCTCGGGCTGCAGAGCACGATCGTCGGGGTCGGCATCTTCTGGGCGCTCTCGCTGACCGGTTTCTGTATCGTGTCTGCGGCGATCACCGCGACGATCTCCGACCAGGTGCCGGTGAATCAGCGCGGTGTCGTCTCCGGCTGGGTCTCTGCTCCGCAGGCCATCGGCACGGTGCTCGGTCTCGTGCTCGTGCTCTTCCTGTCGCTCACCATCGTCGTCGGGTACGCGGCGATGGCTATTCTGCTGATCGTGCTCGTCGCCCCTTTCCTGGCGCTGATTCCGGATGAGGTTCTGCCGAAGGTTCTTCGCGCGCCCTTCACGCTGAAGAGCCTGGTTCGCGGATTCTGGGTCAACCCGCTGCGCTTCCCCGACTTCGGCTGGACGCTGCTCGGCCGCATCCTCGTCAACCTCGGTAATGCGCTCGGAACGACTCTTCTGCTCTACTTCATCGAGTTCGGGCTGAAGCGTCCGAAGACCGCGGAGGACGACCTGCTCGTGCTGACGGTCGTCTATCTGGTGTTCTTCATCGTCGCAGCCATCGGCTTCGGCCGGTTGAGCGACAAAATCGGCCAGCGGAAGGTCTTCGTCTACGCCGCGGCCTACCTCCAGGCCCTCGCCGCGCTGCTGCTCGCGCTCGTTCCCGACTACTCGATCGCCCTCGGCGCCGCAGGACTCCTCGGGCTCGGCTACGGATGCTTTATGGCCGTCGACCAGGCCCTCGCCACCCAGGTGCTGCCAGACTCACACACCCGCGGCAAGGACCTCGGCATCATGAACATCGCGACCGCGGTTCCGCAGGCGGTCGCTCCGCTCCTCGGGGCATTCATCGTGGCCAGTTTCGCGTCGGCCGGCACCGGATTCCGGGCCCTGTTCATCTGCTCGGCCATCGCTGCGGCGATCGGCGGACTCGCGATCATGCCGATCAAGAGCGTCAAGTAGCGGCTCGCGACTGCGAATCGCGCCCCTCAGTAGGGTCGTAGACGTTCGTTTCCCGCCCTCGGGGGCCCCATGTCGTCAGCAGACAGCACCACCACCGTCCAGACCGCGCCGGTCAATCCACGGTCCCGCGTCATCCTCGCCAGACCGCTCGGAAGGTCGATCGAGTTCTACGACTTCCTCGTCTTCGCGTCGGCGGCGATGCTCGCACCCTGTGTCCGGTTCTCCCTGATGACGATGTTCACGCTGACGTTCGGCACGACGGCGAAGACGGCGACAACTGCCGCTGCCGCAGCTTCCAGAGCCGGCAAGCCCTTCGATCCCAGCACCTTCAGGCCGATGGGGGCGGAGTCGCCCGAGCTGTTCGCGACGAACGTTCGGTATGCCGGCTCCGGTATCAGAGATAACCTCGCGAGCATCCTCGGTGCGGCCCTTGCCCCGCACATCGCGGTCACCTTCTGGACGTCCGCGCACGGCGGCGTCGTACTCGTCGGGATCTGCCTCAGCATCGCGGCGGTCATCACCCTCGTGACGCTGCGGCTGAGCAAAGAATCGCGCGACTCGGACGTCACGACGATCGTCGAGTTGGCCGGGTCCCGACCGGCTCGACCAACGCGGGCTCGTTCGCGCTGGGTTGGATCCGGGTGGCGAGGCCCCGCCACAGTTTGAGGGTGGCGACGTTGCGTTCTACGACGTTTCGCCCCATCGCTCTGCGGAGTGATCGAACTCGCACTAAGGAAACCTCCTCCTATCTGAGCGGGAATTACATCAGCGTTTCCTTGGCGTGGCATCGAACGCTGGAGGTCGGCCACGCGAACTCCCTCCAGCCCTGAGGCGCGCTTGGCCGCCGGATGGAAAGCCGAGACCTGCCAGCGATGCACTTACTCTCGCGGGTGGACTCGCAGCGAGAAATACTCGGGCCTGGCTACCATTCGCTTTTCTGAGAGTCTTCCGTCGCAGGCCCGTCGGCTGGGAAGGGAGCCGCACGGCTGAGGGTACCCAATCGGCTCATTTTGGCGTGGTGCCAAATAGCTGTTCCCGAAGCTGTTGCCCCAACAACGAGGCCAAGGCCGAGGCCAGTGAGAGCCGGATTGTGAGTATCCATCAATACGACCACGAGTCCGACGCAGAAAAGGAGAGCTTTGATAACGAGGCGGCGATTGCGACTGGTTTTCGAATAATGCTCCACTTCTTCACATTACTTCTCGCACGGCACGTGCGAAAGGATAGGGAGGGTCTCCGCCGGCTATCGACGGTTGTGGGCGACCGTGTGGGACCGGAATCTTCGGTCTCGGCGCGTCCTCACGTCACTGGGGTTTCGCGAAACCGGTCGTGTCCATCCCGAAACCGTCCACGGTCGCAGCCTGCTGACAGTGCGAGATTGCTGATCGTTGTGAATCTAGTACCGGGGTGTGTTCTGAACCGGCGGCGAGTAGCTTGTCGATATGGATGAGCGGATGGCGGATCGCGTCACTCTGCCTGATGTTGTCGGGCTGCCCTTCCATGTCGGCCGTGACCTGGCGGCCGAATGCGGCGTCGCTGTCGCTAACCCCGATCCCGATGGCCCTCGATCAGTGGGCTCGCGTGGCCACGGCTGTGCTCCATTACCTCGCAGAACCCGTCAGCGGGCACTGAGGTTTATCGCTGGGACTCCGTTGCCGTCGAGATCGTCGGATATGGCGAGGCGGATCGCGGGGTACTTCGGAACTTCCCGGTCACGCCCGCGGCGGAGGCGACGCAGGCAAAAGCGGAACCGACGAATTCAGTCGACCTGACTCCGAACGGCAGCTTCGATCAGAACCCGGCCTGAGCCGCTTCATCCGGTCGAAGCGTCAGGCGGTGGGCACCGCGGCTTCCGCGTCATGGTTGAAGCCCGAACGCCCGACGTCGTCGCCGGCCCCGGAACGCGCACGCTTCTCTAGCTTCTTCAGCGCCGATCGAAAGTCGTTGAGCAGCAGGTCGGCCATGTCGACGCTCAACCCATGGCGCACGATGATGCGCTGCACCGTCACCTGCTGCTGGTCGGGCGGGAGCGTGTACGCGGGCACAAGCCATCCGGTCATCTTCAACTCGTCCGCAAGATCGAACAGGCTGAGCGGTGACGAAGGGTCGGCGAGCTTCCAGGTCACGGCCGGAATACCTTCGCGGGGATCGCCGCTGAAGACCATCTCGAAGGGCCCGAGGTCTCGGATGCCGTCAGCGAGATACTGCGCAACGGCGTAGTTCGCACCCTGCACCTTGCTATAGCCTTCCCGACCAAGGCGCACGAAGTTGTAGTACGAGGCCACGACCGGCCCTCCGGGGCGGGAGAAGTTGAGCGTGAAGGTCGGCATCTGCCCGCCGAGGTAGTTCACAGTGAAGACGAGTTCCTGAGGAAGATCGGAAGCCTCGCGCCAGAGCGCCCAGCCGACTCCGACCGGAGCGAGGCCCGTCTTATGCCCGGACGCGTTGATCGATTTGACACGGGGAAGCCGGAAGTCCCAGACGATCTCCGGTGCGCAGAATGGCGCCACGAAACCTCCGCTGGCAGCATCGACGTGGATCGGGATATCGAGACCGGTGCGCTCCTGCAGATCGTCGAGGGCAGCGCTGATGGCTGCGACGTCTTCGAATTTGCCGGTGAAGGTCTGCCCGAAGGTCACGACGACCGCGATGGTGTTCTCATCACAGGCGTCGAGCACCTGCTGGGACGTCAGGAGGTAGTCGGCGGTCATCGGCGCCTGGCGGATCTCGACGTCGAAGTAGCGGGCGAACTTCTCCCAGCAGACCTGCACCGGGCCGCAGACGATGTTGGGCGAACTCGTCGGCGCCCCCACAGCCTGTCGGCGGGCCTTCCAGCGCCACTTGGCCGCGAGGCCACCGAGCATCGCCGCCTCACTCGATCCCGTGGTCGAGGTACCGAGGGTCGTCGTCGGAGACGGGGAGTTGAAGAGGTCGGCGAGCATGCGAACGCTTCGCGCCTCGAGTTCGGCCGTCTGCGGATACTCATCTTTGTCGATGATGTTCTTGTCGAGCGACTCGGTCATGAGCTGCACGACCTCCGGGTCGTTCCAGGTGGTGCAGAACGTCGCGAGATTCATCCGCGCGATTCCATCGAGCAACAACTCGTCGTGGATGAGCTGGTACACGTCGCGCGGGTCTTGCTCCACGGAAGGGAATTGCGCCGAGGGTGCCCGGCGGAGGAGTGCGCCAGACGCAAAGACGTCATCGAGCGAGTTATCGGTCATTTCGGTTCTCTTCCTCGGGGCCGGCGTCAGTCCAGGAACAGCGCCCGAAGGCGCCGCGTCGTGAAGGTCAGGCCGACGATGATCATCACCACGAAATACAGTACGTGACCGAGCATCGCGAGATTCAGCGCCCCGGTCGTCAGCCCTCGTACGAGCTCGACCCCGTGCCAGAGCGGCAGGATCTCGATGATCACCCGGATCGCCTGAGGGTAGACACTCAACGGGTAGAAGGTCGCGGAGAAGAGGAACATCGGCAGCAGGAGGAAGTTGATCCAGTCCATCTGCTGGAACGTCTTCAGATAACTGGTGATCGCCATCCCGAGGCTCGCGAACCCGAAGGCGATCAGGAGCACGGCAGGCAGCGCGAGGATGGCAGTCCAGGCCAGGTTCAGCCCGAGCACCTGCATCACGACGAGGAAGCCGGCCGCATAGACCGCGCCGCGGAGGAGAGCGAGAAAGATCTCGCCGAGCGCGACATCCAGTGGTCCGAGCGAGGTCGCGAGCATTCCTTCGTAGAGCTTCGCATACTGCATCTTGAAGAAGACGTTCCAGGTCGAGTCGAAGATCGCGCCGTTCATCGCCGAGACAGCGAGCAGCGATGGGGCGATATACGCCGCGTACGGCACGCTCTGTCCGGTGGAGGTCGTGACTGCTCCGACGATGGCGCCGAGCCCGATTCCGAGCGAGAGCAGGTAGAAGATCGGCTCGAAGAATCCGCTGAGGACGATCAGCCAGCTCGTGCTGCGGGTCGCGAGCAGTCCGCGGCCGATGACAGCGCGCGAGTTGCCGGCGTAGAGCGCCCGCAGAGGTCCGGTACGTGGACTCGGCGCTGGGCGCACGGGCGCGAGCGTTGGCGCTGCGGTCATTTGTTCAGCCTCCTCGTGACGACACGCTGGGTCGCGATCCAGCCGTAGACGCAGAGCGCGAGCGGGTAAACGACGTGCACGACGATCAGCCAGGCCGGCTCCGACTGGCCGTAGCTGACATCCCGACCGAGTTCCGTGCCGTGCCAGAGAGGGGAGATCCAGCCGATCCACTGCAGGTAGATCGGCATCTGGCTGAGCGGAAAGAAAGTGCCGGAGAAGAGCAGGAGCGGCGCGACGACGAATCGGCGGATGAATGCCGGCTGACCGACATCCTCCTCGACGCGTGCCATGTAGCGGGCGATGAGCAGGCCGAAGGCGAAGCCGGTGAGGATCGAGATCGGGATCGTGACGATGCCGGTGGGCGAGGGCACCGCGCCGAAGACGAGCATCACGAGGTAGTAGATGACGGTGGTGGGGAGCACCCGCGCGAGCACGCCGATGAAGATGCCGTTGACGATCTGGTTTCCCGAGATCGGCGCGGCATTCATCCCGAAGAAGATGGGATTCCACTTGAAGCCCATTAGCACGGGATAGGTGCACTCGTCGGAGGTGGCCGTCACCGCCGCGGAGGCGATCAACGCCGGAGCAACGAACTGCAGGTAGCTGACTCCGCCGAATGCTGCCGAATTCTTGTCGACGAGCGTCGCGAGACCAACCCCGAGCGCGAACAGATACATGAATGGGCTGCCGATAGATGTGGCGAGCAGCGTCTTATAGTAGCCCTGCACAGCCCGGATGCGGTGTTCGGCCACATACCATGAGCCGAAGCGGCGCGGCTTCACGGCCGATCTGATGAGGCTCTCGCTCGCGCCATTCCCGGTTGCTGAGCCTGTCGAAGCACTCATTCGATCAGGCTCCGTCCGGTGAGACGCAGGAAGACATCCTCGAGGCTCGAACGACGCACGAGGCTGGTGATCGGTTCGAGCCCGCGCCGATGGATTTCCGCGAGCACGGCGTCGCCGTCGTCCGTGTAGATGAGGATGCGGTCCGGAAGCACCTCGATGCGATCCCCCACGCCGGCGATCTCAAGAGCGACGGCAGCGTTGCGGTCGGAACCGAAGCGCACCTCGACGACCTCGCGTGTCGAATATTGCCGGATGAGCGCGGCCGGCGAGCCCTCCGCCATGATCGCGCCCTTGTCGACCACGACCAGCCGATCGCAGAGCTGCTCAGCCTCGTCCATGTAATGCGTCGTAAGAACGAGCGTCGTTCCCTGCTCTTTGAGGCGGAACAGTCGATCCCAGAGGATGTGCCGCGCCTGTGGGTCGAGCCCTGTGGTCGGCTCGTCGAGAAGCAGGATGCGCGGGTCGTTCATCAGCGACCGCGCGATTGTGAGGCGTCGCTTCATCCCGCCGGAGAGGTCGTCGACCTTGGATTTCGCCCGATCAGAGAGCTGGGCGAACTCGAGGAGGGCATCCGCCTTTTCCGCGCAGACCGCCCGGCTGAGGCCGAAGTAGCGACCGTAGACGATGAGATTGTCGCGGACGCGCAGCTCCATGTCGAGGTTGTCTTGCTGGGGTACGACCCCGAGCTGCGTTCGTACCTCGGGCCCGTGGTCGTTCGGGTCGAGGCCGAGGATCGAGAGATCGCCGCTCGTGCGCGTCGATACCGCGCCGACCATCCGCATCGTCGTCGATTTGCCTGCGCCGTTCGGACCGAGCAGGCCGAAGGATTCGCCGGGTGCGACCTCGAAGGAGATTCCGTCGACCGCCGCGAAATCTTTGTACTTCTTCGTGAGCAGTGAGGCGGTGATGACGGGCGGCGGCATATAAACCAGTTTAACCATTGGCTCAGACATGCCCGATCAGACGTGCTCCCGGCGGAGTACGAGCTCCCAGCACGGAATGCTTAAGCTGGAGTGTTCGACACTGCCTTACCGGAGAGATCATGCAATGAGCAGCACTCAGGAATCGTCGCCACGTCGCTCCCCGTTTGCCCGTCCGAAGAAAGACGACGGGCCCCGCGCGAGCTTTCGGCAGCTGCTTCCCTACCTGGCCGAGCACCGACGTGTGCTCGCTGTGGTCATCGCGCTCAGTGTCGTCGGGGCCGCGACATCCCTCGCTCAACCGCTGCTCGTCAGCAATGTCATCACCGTCGTGCAGAACCATCAGGCGCTCGGGTCGCTCGTCTACCTGCTCGTCGCACTCGTCGTGCTTTCGGCGATCCTGAGCGGAGTGCAGCATTACCTTCTCCAGCGCACGGGAACGAGCGTCGTGCTCTCCGCTCGCCAACGCCTCGTTCGACGGATGCTGTGGCTTCCGATCAGCGAATTCGACACCCGCCGCACCGGAGATCTCGTCTCCCGTGTCGGCGCAGACTCCACCCTGCTCTATGCCGTGCTGACCCAGGGGCTCGTCGACGCGGTCGGAGGTGCACTCATCTTCGTCGGCGCGCTCATCGCGATGATCATCCTCGATCCGGTGCTACTCGGACTCACCGTTCTCGTCATCGCGCTGTCGGTGGTCGCCGTCGTCAGCCTCGGCGGCCGGGTGCGTGTCGCGAGCCGTAAGCAGCAGGAGAAGGTCGGGGATCTCGCATCGTCGGTCGAACGAGCGCTCGGAGCCATCCGCACCGTGCGTGCCTCGAACGCGACCGACCGCGAGATCGCGGCCATCGAGGAGGATGCCCACGGCGCCTGGGTACAGGGCATCAGCGTTGCGAAGATCTCGGCCCTCGTCGTTCCGATCGCAAACATCGCGTTGCAGGTGTCGCTGCTCGTCGTGCTCGGAGTCGGTGGATTCCGCGTGGCAAGCGGTGCGCTCACCATCGCGCACCTCGTCGCCTTCGTCTTCTTCCTCTTCATGCTCGTCATGCCGCTCGGGCAGGCCTTCGGCGCCTACAACTCGGTCAATCAGTCCCTCGGCGCGCTGGGGCGCATCGAGGAGATCATCTCGCTTCCGAGCGAGAAACAGCTCGACGGGGCGATCGAGCCGGCGGCACCGCTCCCCTCGGATGATGCGATCAGCTTCGAGGGCGTGGCGTTCACGTATCCGGCGGGGGCCGCGTCAGTGGGTTCGGCGGGTTCGGTGGGTTCGGTGGTCGAGTCCGTCGACATCCCAGCGAAAGACCTCACCGTGCTTCATGGCATCTCGTTCTCGGCGCCGCGGGGCCAGCGAACGGCGCTGGTCGGTCCGAGTGGCGCCGGCAAGAGCACGATCCTCGCGTTGATCGAGCGGTTCTACGACCCGACGGCCGGGGTCGTCCGACTCGGTGGGGTCGACATCCGCGGCCTCGATCGCGAAGCGCTCCGCGCGCAGATCGGCTACGTCGAGCAGGACGCGCCTGTGCTCGCTGGCTCCCTTCGCGACAACCTCACGCTCGGTGCACCGGACGCCACCGATGAGCAGTGCATCCAGGTGCTGCACGACGTGAACCTCACCGAGGTGCTCGAGCGCAGCGACCAGGGGCTGGATGCCGCGGTCGGCGAGGAGGGCGTGATGCTCTCCGGCGGCGAGCGGCAGCGCCTCGCGATCGCGCGCACCCTGCTCTCGGCGCCGCCGATCCTGCTGCTCGACGAGTCGACATCCAGTCTCGACGGACTGAACGAGCAGCTGCTGCGCGAGGCGATCGACGCCGTCGCCGAGGATCGCACGCTGATCGTGATCGCTCACCGTCTGTCGACGGTCGTCGACTCCGACCAGATCGTGGTGCTCGACCACGGCCAGGTCGTCGGAACAGGCACCCACTCGGAGCTCGTGAAGAGCACGCCGCTCTACCGGGAGCTCGCGAAGCACCAGCTGCTCGTGTAGCGCTGCCTGCACTCAGACCTTCTCTTTCATCATTCAGGAGTTGGTGGGACCAGAGTGGCTTGAGAGGTGGATGTGACCCCAGCAGCAACATCCGCCCCTCCAGCACCACGATCTCCTGAATGATGCAACAGGCCAGCGCGATCACCCGAGGGCCAGCCAGCGGAAACGACGGTGGCGCGACCTATTCCGCCAGCGCCCACATCGCCACCGCCGCGGTCGCCGCGACGTTCAGCGAATCGATGCCGTGCGCCATCGGGATCTGCACGATGGTGTCCGCGGCGGCGAGCGCCTCCGGGGTGAGCCCTTCGCCCTCGGCGCCGAGCACGAGCGCAAGTTTCGGTGGCGCGACGAAATTGCGGAGGGAGACGGCATCCGGAGTCAGGGCGAGCGCCGCGATCTGGAATCCGGATGCCGTCAGCAGCGCGCGCGTCGACCTCCAGTCCCCGAGACGGGTCCACGGCACCTGCAGCACCGTGCCCATCGAGACACGGATCGCCCGCCGGTAGAACGGATCCGAGCAGCGCGACGTGACGAGCACGGCATCCGCCCCGATGGCCCCGACCGAGCGGAAGATCGCGCCGACGTTGGTCGGATCCGCCACATTCTCGAGGATGATCACGCGTCGGGACGAGGCGAGCAGCGACTCGACAGACGGCAGTGCCGGCCGGTTCATCGCCGCGATCAGCCCGCGATGAAGGAGGTACCCGGTGAGCTGTTCGAGCAGTTCGCCAGGGCCGCTGAAAATCGGCAGATCGTCCCCGACGAGCGCGCGCGCCTCCTCGACCGTGTTGCCGAGCGCCAGCACCGAGCGAGGAATGTGCCCGGCCCGCAGCGCGCGTTCGAGCACGAGGGCCGACTCGGCGATGTAGAGGCCGTGCTCCGCTCCGCGCGCCTTCTTCAGCGCGACATCCGTCTGGTGGGAGTAGTCGGCGAGGCGCGGGTCGGCGAGGTCGGTGATCTGGATGACCGTCACAGACTGCGCCCGAACTGCCGCACTCCAACCGTCATGATGCCGAGTTTACCGACGCGTCCTCTCCTCGGTGGGCACGAAGTCGCTGCGACCGAGCTTCGACGGCCACCAGATGTATCGTCCGATGTCGTAGGCGAGCGCCGGAACGAGCAGCGATCGCACCACGAGCGTGTCGAGCAGCACTCCGAACGCGACTATGAAGGCGATCTGCGCAAGGAACAGGATCGGGATGACGCCGAGGGCGGCGAATGTCGCAGCGAGAACTATCCCCGCCGAGGTGATCACCCCGCCGGTGAGGCCGAGTCCCCGCACGATACCGAGCCGCGTCCCGAAGCGGACGCTCTCCTCCCTCACACGCGTCATCAGGAAGATGTTGTAGTCGATGCCGAGGGCGACGAGAAAGACGAACCCGAACAGTGGCACGCTCGGATCAGCCCCGGAGAAATGGAATATCCCGTCGAACACGAGTGCCGAGACTCCGAGCGACGCACCGAACGAGAGGATGACACTTGCTATCAGGAGCAGGGGCGCGATCACCGCCCTGAGCAGCAGCATGAGGATCAGGAGGATGACGCCGAGCACGATAGGGATGATTTTGTTGCGGTCGTCGATCGAGGTCTGGTTCGTGTCGATGGCCGTGGCCGTCACGCCGCCGACGATCGCGTGCGGATCGACTTTCGTCACGGCGGCACGCAACGCAGCGACCGTGCGCTCGGCCTTCGCAGAGTCCGCGGCGCTTGAGAGCGTCGCCTGCAGCATCACCCGTCCGCCGACCACGGTCGGGCTGATGCGCGCGTAGAGGGGGGCATCGCCGGCCGAGCCAAGAGGGAGCGTGCCGGTGGGGCTGTCTTTTGCGACGGCGGCCACGGACTGCACCCCGCTCACCGCGCCGACGGCATCCGCGAGCTTCGAGATCTGCGACGCGCTGCCGACAACGATCGCCGGACTGCCAGAGCCCCCCGGAAAGTGGGTACCGAGTGCACTCTGCCCATCTCTCGCCTCGGATTTCGCGAGAATGAGGTCGCTCTGCGATACCCCGGTCGCGTTGAGCTGCAGGAGTCCGCCCGCTCCGATGACGAGGAGAAGCGCTGACGCAATCCAGACGGTCCGCGACCGACGCGAGACAAGGCGGCCGACCCGCGCCCAGAGTCCGCTGGCACGCTCTCCGACGAGTTTCGGGTGCTCGGAGCCGAACCGCGGACGCACGGGCCAGAAGGCTGTCCGGCCGAACACGATGAGTAGCGCAGGAAGGAAGGTGAGCGCCGCAAGCACGGCGAGCGCGACGCCGATCGCGCCCACCGGTCCGAGAGCCCTGTTGGAATTGAGATCGGAAAAGAGGAGACAGAGCAACCCGACGATGACCGTGCCACCGGAGGCCGCGATCGGTGCGAGGCTTCCGCGGACGGCCGCCGCCGTCGCCTCCCACCGCAGTGCAGTGTCACGAAGCGCCTCTCGATAGCGGGAGACATAGAGCAACGAATAGTCGGTGGCGGCACCAATTACGAGAATGAACAGGATTCCCTGCACCTGCCCGTTGAGTGTCACCACACCGGCTTTGGCCAGCCACCAGACCACCAGGATGCTTGCCGAGAGCGCGAAGACCGACGTGAGCAGCACGATGACCGGCAGGAGCGGCGAGCGATAGACGATGAGTAGGATAACGAAAACTGCTCCGAAGGCCGCCAGCAGGAGTATCCCATCGATGCCGCCGAAAGCAGCTGTCAGGTCCGCGGTGAAGCCGGCCGGACCCGTGACGTAGTGGCTCAGTCCGCTCGGAGCATCGGCGGCGAGCGTTTTCCGAAGAGCAGTGACCGTGGCACCGGCATTCTTCGTGTCGAGCGGCACGACGATTTCGATCGCCTTCCCATCTTTCGACGCGATGGCTGGCGACACCTCCTTCGCGACACCGGTGACCCCGGCGAGTGAAGTCACGAAGCCGTCGGCGTAAGCGCTGTCTGCCGCGGTGATCGCACCATCGCGGGTGAAGAGCACAAGTGCCGGAATGGCATTTCTGTCGGAGAAGGCACCGAGCAGTTTCTGCACCTTCGTCGCATCCGCGCTGGCCGGAAGGAAGGTCGTCGCGTCGTTCGACGAAACCTCAGATACGCGTCCGAAGTAGGGGCCTCCTACGCTGCCGAGCCCGAACCAGATCGCGATCAGCACCGCGGGAACGACGATTCGCAGCCAAGTCGGAGTTCGCTTCATGAGCTAACTCTACATTTACTAAGCCGGCTGATTAAACGGCGTTGACAAACAGTGTTGCTCCACTCAGTCGAACGGATTCGGCGTGAGGATGTACTTCGTCTCGAGGTACTCGCGAATGCCGTCCGCGCCCCCCTCGCGCCCCATCCCCGACTGCTTCACACCGCCGAAAGGCGCCGCGGCATTCGAGAGCACTCCGACGTTGAGGCCCATCATGCCGGTCTGCAGGCTCTCAATGAGCCGCTGCGCACGGGCGAGATCCTTCGTATACGCGTAGCCGACGAGTCCGTATTCGGTGTCGTTGGCCTTCGCGACGGCATCCGCCTCGTCGCTGAACGTCGTGATCGACAACACTGGACCGAAAATCTCCTCGCGCAGGATGTCGCTGTCCGCCGCAACCCCGGAGATCACGGTCGGCTCATAGAAGGTGCCGTCACCCTCGACGACCGATCCGCCGGTGAGCACGGTCGCGCCCTTCGCGACGGCATCCGCGACGAGGTCGACAGCCTTCTGCACCGCGGCCTCGTTGATGAGCGGACCGATGGTCACGCCATCCACTGTTCCGCGTCCGATCGTCATCGCCGAGACCTTCGCCGTGACGCGTTGCGCGAACTCGTCGACGACCGATTCGTGCACGATGAATCGGTTCGCCGCCGTGCAGGCCTGCCCGATATTGCGGAACTTCGCCTGCATCGCGCCCTCGACGGCCTTCTCGAGGTCGGCATCCTCGAAGACCAGGAAAGGCGCATTCCCGCCGAGTTCCATCGAGGTGCGAAGCACGCCGTCGGCCGCCTGCTTGAGCAACCGCACCCCGACGGGTGTCGAGCCGGTGAAGCTGAGCTTGCGGAGGCGCGGGTCGGCGATGATCGGAGCCGAGACGTCGTTGGATGTCGAGGTAGTGATAATATTCAACACGCCCTTAGGCAGACCCGACTCTTCGAGCAGCTTACCGAGGTAGAGGGTGGTGAGCGGCGTGAGCTCGGCCGGTTTCACAACAGCGGTGCATCCGGCCGCGATAGCCGGCGCGATCTTGCGGGTGGCCATCGCGAGCGGGAAATTCCACGGGGTGATGAGGAACGACGGGCCGACGGGAAGGTTCGTCACGATCATCCGTCCGGTGCCCTCCGGGTTCGCGCCGTAGTGACCGCCGATGCGCACAGCCTCCTCGCTGAACCAGCGGAGGAACTCGCCGCCGTAGACGACCTCGCCACGGGCCTCGGCGAGCGGCTTGCCCATCTCGAGCGTCATGAGCAGCGCGAACTCCTCCGTGCGCTCCTGCAACAGGTCGAAGGCCCCGCGGAGGATCTCGCCGCGCACCCGCGCCGGAGTGGATGCCCAGCCGTCCTGCGCCGCGACGGCCGCGTCGAGGGCACGCGCGCCATCGGCAACCGAGGCGTCCGCGATCGTCTTGATCACGAATCCGGTCGCCGGATCCTGCACCGAGATTTCCCTGCCCGAGGTCGAATCGACCCAGTCACCGCCGATGAAGAGCTGGTGGGGAACCTTGGCGAGAAGGTCGGATTCTGCTGTCGCGCTCATGCGGACAATTCTACTTTTGCAGACCGCTGAGGCGCACCCGACCGACCGGCGGCACCTCGATCGTGCCGCCTCGCCGGCGACAGTGTCGGTCACCCTCGCGCTTTCATCATTCAGGACGTCATGGGGCCAGCGGGGCAGAAGTGGTGGATGTGGTCACATCAGCCCCATCCGTCACTCCAGCACCGCGAACTCCTGAATAATGCAACCCCAGCGCCAACAGCGGCGCGCTCAGGAGTGCTCGAGCGCCACGCCCGCGACCGCGAGCTGCTCGAGTGCCGCGGCGCTCGAGGCGGCATCCACTCCCACGATGAGATCGGTCAGCACCCGCACCCGGCGACCGGCGGCGCGGGCACCGAGGGCAGAGGCGAGCACGCAGTAGTCGGTCGCGATGCCGACGACGTCGATGTCGTCGACTTCGAGCAGATCGAGCTCCGCCGGCACCGTCTCTCCGTGGTCCGTGACGCCTTCGAGGATCGAGTAGGCCGGTTTCCCCTGGCCTTTCCGCACGTGGACCGTCACCCCGGCGATCGACAGCTGAGGGTGATATTCGGCCCCGGTCGTGCCCGCGACGCAGTGCACCGGCCAGGTCGTGACGAAGTCCGGGTCCGTCGTGGAGGCAAAATGCCCGCCGTTGTCTCCGGTTCCACTGTGCCAGTCGCGGGAGGCGAACACGCTGTCGTACCGATCCGGATGCTCCGCGAGATACCGCGAGATATCGACCGCTACGGCCGCGCCGCCCGCTACCCCGAGGGAGCCCCCCTCGGTGAAGTCGTTCTGAACGTCGATGATGAACAGCGCGCGGGTCATCCGGGGATTCCAATCTCAGTTGTTGGCAACGTTGTCCCCGCAGGTGAATACGCCGGTCGCAAGCGCGTCGAGGGCGGAGTAGGCGGCGCTCGGCGTCAGCCGTCCCTCGGCGAAGAATGCGACGGTCAGGGTCGTCCCGTCTTTCGCGCGAACGACCCCGGAGAGCGTGAACGCGGTGAGGATGTACCCGGACTTCGCGGTGATGGCTCCCCGAGCGATCGAACTCGCGCCGGTGAAGCGCTTCGCCAGCGAGCCGCTCACTCCCGCGACCGGCAAGGAGTCGTAGATGATGTTCAGGTTCTTCGTTCCGCCGAGCACGAGCACCATGACTTTCGCCATCATCGTCGGCGGGATGGCATCGAGATTGCTCTCGCCTGAACCATCTCGTGCGACGAGACCCGCCGTGTCGATTCCGTAGGCGGCGATCGCCTTCTGGATGGTCGGCGCGATCGACGCCATCCCCCCGCGGTTGCCCGCCTTAACCGACGACACCCGAGCCATCATCTCGGCGAGCGTGTTGTCGGAGACCGGCATCATCTGTCCGATAAGGGTCGACAACGGCTGGGACTGCACCTGCCCGAGCTGGGTGGTGGTGGATGCCGCGGCCGCGTTCGTCATCGGCGTATTCGACGGCAGCCCGAGCGCGGCGAGAAAGGCGAGCCCGGCCGCCTGCACCGGGTCGGCGCTCCGCGGGCTCGTCTGCGCCTTCGGGTTCGCCCGGTCGCCATCGACCATCAGTGCCGTGGCATAGGGCAGGTACCCCTCCGTGCGCTCGGTCATCGGCACGCTCGGATCCCAGGTGTCGGCCACGCTCGGATCCCACATCGTGGAGTCGAGCACGACGGAGGTGATCGGCTGATCGTTCATCACCGACAGCACCTTCGCGGCAAGATCGGTCAGCTTGGGCGCGTTCGCGTACACACTCTGCTGGCCGGCGGGCATGGCGCTGAGGGTCGGATCCCCTCCCCCGACGAGCACGATCTGCCCGGGGGTGGCCCCAGCGTAGACCGTCGTCGAGAAACGGAAATCCGGGCCGAGAATGGAGAGAGCCGTCGCGGCGGTCAGCACTTTGGTCACACTCGCCGGCGCGACCCCGGTGCTCCCGGCCCGGTCGAAAAGCACTTCGCCGCTCGTCGCGTTGATGACTGTCGCACCGAGCTTTCCGAGGCTTCGGGATGTCGCGAGCCCGGTGATCGAGCAGGTGCGGAGCTTCGTCGGCGGAGCGGGGGTCGCCGGCGTCGGACGCGCCGTCGGGGTGGGAGTCGGGGTCGCGCTCGACGCGCCGGCGGCGTTCGGTGAACCGGAGTCGTGGACCATATTCGTCGCGCCGACCGCAGCCCCCGCGACGACGGCTCCGGTGCCGAGCAGTACGAAAGCGACCACGACGGCCGCGGTGATCCACGCTCGAAGATGCTTCGCGAACATCGCGCCGATTCCTCCGCCGGCACCACCGGTGGCGGGGGGCGGGGTCGGTTGCACTGGCTCGCTCACGCGACCACTTTATCCATAGCGGCATCCACTCGCCCGACCTGACGAGCGCTCACTCCCCCGGATAGGCGACGCCGATCTGTCGGCGGATCTCGTCGAGAGTCTCCATGATGTCGACGCTCTGCCGAGGGGGAAGGATGTCGCCGGCCGTGAGCCCCGCACGGATCAGGCGTTCGACCTCCCAGGCCTGGAACTGCATCCCGCGGTGGGAGACCTTCTGTTCGAAGCGTTCGATCTCGTTGTCGTCGCTGTCGAACACGGTGAACGTCGCTGCCGTGTACCAGACCGGGTCGATCTCGATGCGTCCACCCGTTCCGATGACGACGGCCGTGTTCGGGCCGAGGGTGTCGAGCGCGGTATGCAGCACGGCCTGCTGTCCGTGGGCGTAGGTGAAGACGATCGCGGTCTGCCGGTCGACGCCGGTCGCGGTCTTCGCCGAAACAGCGAACACCGTCGATGGCGAACCGAACAGGTCGTAGGAGAAAGAGACCGGATAGATTCCGAGGTCGAGCAGGGCCCCACCCCCGAGCTCCGGGTTGTTGATGCGGTGGGCCGGATCTTTCGGGAGGTCCTGATTGTGGTCGGCGATGAGCGTGCGCACCTCGCCGATCATCCCCGAGGCGATGATCTCGCGGATGCGGATCATATGAGGAAGGAAGCGCGTCCACATCGCCTCCATCACGACGAGCTTCTTCGCCTCGGCCGTTTCGACGATACGACGGGCGTCGGCCGCGGTGACCGTGAACGCCTTCTCGACGAGCACGTGCTTTCCGGCTTCGAGGGCGAGCAGCGCGTTCTCCGCGTGGAACGGATGCGGCGTCGACACGTAGATCACGTCGACCTCCGGATCGGCCACGAGTTCTTCGTAGCTCCCGTGCGCGTTCGGGATGCCGAACTCTGCAGCGAACGCCGTGGCCGACTCGAGCGTTCGTGATCCGACGGCCGTGACCGTGAACCCGTTCTTCACGAGGTCGTCCGTCTGAAAATGCGCGATGCCACCGGTGCCGAGGATGCCCCAGCGAATCTCTGCGGACATGTCTCCCTTTCAGCGCCGACGGAGTGATCCGCGCTGACTCAAGAATAGCTAGCAGCCAGCCCAGCGAGCCGCCGCGCGGGTGAAGCCGGACGACTCGCCCGGGCCACCGTGCGTCATTGCGAAGTAGATGCAGACACCGGCGGTGCTTCCGGAGTAGCTCGGCTTGTAGAGCGCCAGACGGTGCTGGGCGGAGTCCCACCACTTCTGTGCGACGGTCGCCCCACTGTTTCCCGATCCGCCGGCGAGGTTTCCGTCGCATCCACGGCTCGGGGTCGTGTCGGAGTAGTAGGTTCCGTCGGCTGCCGGCGCGAGGCTGTGAACACCGATGTGACCCCAGGTATTGCCGGGGTCCGTGCTCGGATCTTCGGCCATCCAGTACAGCCGTTGCTCCATGCAGGCGTCGTAGCGGAAATTGCCGGCGGGGATCGCGTCGAGGCAGTTGGCCGAGCGGATGGCGTTGAAGGTTGCGGAGAACGACTGGATGTCCGAGGTCGTCGTGCCGGTGGCACCCTGCCCGTCAGATCCTCCGGGGGCGCTTCCTCCGCCGCCACCGCCGGCCGGACAGGACTGTCCGGCCGCAGCGAGCGTCGCCTGGCGGCTCGGAGCCGCGGCGCCGGAGCTGGTGCGTACGGTTCGACCGTGCACGGTCGTCGTCACGACGGACGGGGCAGCAGCGGGAGACGCTGGGGGCGCCGGGATCGGCACCGGCTTCTGGGCGAGGTGCTCGGTGTCGGTCGTCAGGTAGCTGGCCGTTGCCGCCTGCGCGCTCTCGATCGCGATGGCGCTCGCGTGGCTGACGACCTTCGCACGCGGGGTCGGCTTCGCGGGCACCGGGACGGACGCGAAAATGGGGAGGTTCGTCTCGTTTGCCGTTGCCGAGAGGACGTTCGTTCCGAGGGACGGTCCGCCGCCTCCGATGAACGGGAGCAGCAGCACGAGCACGACCGTCAGGATCGTCGTGAGTGCCGCGAAACGCTTCATTCCAGATTCCCCCGAATCCCCCGGGCACGTACCCCGAACGACGGACCCTGCGATAACGGTATGCCCGCGTACCCCCACCGACAAGCGAAATAGGGGGTTTCGGCGGATATTGCGCCGCGAAAGGGGGGCGTATCGGTGCGCTCGTTATCCCCCGGAGGAGGGGAGAACGGGGCGTTTTGTCCCCCGAACTGCGGGCGACTGAGCAGTGCGAAATGGGCGTTATCGGCCGGGCCGGGTCAGCGCACTGTGGGAGCTGTCGAGCACCCGTTCGTCGAGGTGGTGCAGCATGCGACGGGCTCTGGTGATCTCATAGCGAACATCGATCGCGGCGGCGGCGAGCGCGCCACGGGATCCGGTGCGGGCCAGAACGTCGCCGCCCGGCCCGACGACCTTCGCCTGGCCGAGAAAGCGGAGGCCGCCGGTGACACCGGTCTGGTTCGACGAGACGACGATCACCTGGTTCTCGGCGGCGCAGGCGCAGTCGTAGAGATCGAAGAGGCGCGACTGTCGGTCTTGCTGCGATCTCTCCGCCCGGTCGGTGACGCTCGCCGTCGAGGGCGAGCGACCGAGCCGCCTCCGGGAAGGTCTTGTCGTGGTCGATGAGCATCCCCATCCGACCGATCGGGGTGTCGAGGGCCTCGAAACTGTGACCCCGCGAGTAGACCAGCGACTCTCCGAGCGGCTGGTGCACCTTGCGGTGGGTCCCGAGCACACCGTCCCCGCTGAGCGCGACCGCTGTGTTGTACCGGAGGATGCCGGAATCCCCGGCCAGCTCCTCCGTGAAGCCGAGCAGACGACCATGTCGCCGGCGAGTTCCGCGACGCGGCGCAGCTGCGGGCCGTCGAGCGAGACGGCGGGAGGCGTCGCAGCCGGGTCGGGGTGCTGCAGGTCAACGCGACGGCGGACCTCACGAGTGGATGGCGCTCCAGCACTCGCTCGACCTCGATCGGGTACACGGTGACGGAAGCCGTGACGATTCTTCAGGGCCCGCACGCCATCCTCGGACGCAAGCAGCAGCGCCTCAGCGTTCAGCCCGGCGTCGGCCTGCTTCGGCGAGACCCAGGGGCCGCCCGACACCCGGTCGTCTTTCTGGGCGGTCTCGATGGCGAGGGCGTTCAACTCGAAGGCGGCGGTCGCGACCGGCACCCCGTAGTTGGGCAGAACGAGGGCCCGTTCGGTCTCCTCGTTATTCACTTCGTCGAGGAATTCACGGATGGTCGCCCGCGCCGTCGTGTCGGGATTGATCGGCGGACCGCCGTAGAACGGCCACGCCGGAAGCACGCCGATATGCCGGTGCGCACCGTTGGTGTGCGTTTTCGACCTGCCTCAAGTCGACGGACCGAGTGTTTAGGTGTGGTTTCCCCGTGAATAGATAGCAGTTACGCGTTGCTGGTCGTTTGGCGGTCGGCGACAGGCGCATATCTCCGGACCGGAAGGACGCAACCTCCCAACTCCAGGCATCCGCCACCCCGTCCGGCGACCACCGCTCTGTGCAAACACGGTGGTGGTAGCCAAACACAGTGATGGTCACCAAGGGCGGCGGCGGTCACCCAAGGCGGCGGTGTTACGGAGCCGCGGGTCAGCCGAACTCCCAGACCCGGTAGTCGGCGTCGGTGAACGGGGCGCTCGCGGCGGTCTGGGCCAGCGCGACGGGCCCCGCGACCCCTATCGCGAGACCGCCGCGCGACAGATCGCCGCGCGCGAGGTCGCGCACGGGTTCGCCGTCCGGAAGTGAACCCTGCGGCTGGCGGTGCCGGACGATCAGATCGACGGTCATTTCGCGCGCCCGGCTAGCGGAGTCCAGATCGCCGTCGACGGCCTTGAGAATCGCGCCGTTCGACAGGATGCGCCACGACATTCCGAAACTTTCGATGTCCGGCAACTCCGCCTCTTCGGCGAGCCTGTCGATGAGCTCGCGGAAACTCACGATGAGCTCGGCCGCAGCGGTTCCCATCGGCCGCCCACGGCTCGTGTCAGCCAGGATCACGGCGATTGTCCACTCACGGTCACTCGTTTTCACGTGGGATAGCGCCGCCCCTGTCTCGGCCGCTGCCGCAGCCGCCGCCACGGCAACGGCAACGGCAACGGGAACGGGAACGATGTTGTGCAGATTGGTGACGTTGTGCTCTCACTTGATGGCCCAACCGACCCGAAGACCGGGAGCCGTGACCCTGCACCTCCGGCGAACCGGAGGAGCAGTTGTGCCGTGAGAAGTTCGTCGGACCCTGCGGGGGCAGTTGTGAGCTTGTCGATTGCTACGACCCGCCTTCCCCTCTCGACCGTACGCGTCGATCCCCCGAATGGCAGGATTCCCAATCGACGCTTAGCGGGAAGCCTGGTTGCGCCCTCTCTGTTTCGCTCGGTACATCGCCGTGTCGGCCTGCCGAATCAGGTCTGTCGCGCTGAAACTGAGGTTCGCCGCCGTGACCCCGATCGAGGCCGTGATCGAAAGGGTTGTTCCCCCCGTCGTGAGCGGTTCGCTGATCGCGTCGATGAGGCGGCGGGAGATGACATCCGCCTCCTCGCCCGTCGTGCCTTCGCACAGCACCACGAATTCGTCGCCCCCGAGGCGTGCCACCGTGTCCTCGGGGCGGGTCGCCGCGAGAATCTGGCCGGCGGCGTGAACGATCAGCGCGTCCCCGACGTCATGGCCGTAGGTGTCGTTGACCACCTTGAACCGGTCGAGGTCGATGAAGAGCAGTGCAAGCTCTTCGCCACGGGCGTACTTGGTGAGCGCGTGCTCGAGTCGATCGGTGAGCAGCCGACGATTCGCAAGTCCGGTCAGCGGATCGTGAAGGGCAAGGGCTGCGAGCTTCGATTCGGCCCTCCGCAGCAGCACGCCGTCGAGGTCGCGGCAGAGTTCCGCCGCTTCGATATCGAGTCCGTCCCAGGATTGGGATGACCCGCGAACGCTCTGCGTCCAGGAGGAGAAGGAGTCGCGCGGCGACAGCGTGCTCACCCGGTTGGTCGGCGACTGGTCGCCGAGCCAGTTGACCGATTTGGAGATCTCCTGCCTGAACCACGCGATGTAGCTTCCGCTTCCTCCGAGCGGGAGCAGCAGCATTCCGGCGACGGTCGGAACGAACACCGCCAGCTCGGGATAGTCAGACGAGATCTCTTCGGTGAAGACCGGGAGTTCGAGACCGTCCCGTCGAGCGCTCTCGACGAGTGAAGTCAGTTCCGCTTCGACCGGCACCGTACCGATGGACGTCGTCACGCCGTAGATGTGCAGGGTCGCACCATCGGCCGGGATCAGGTCGAGAACGGTGAGCTCGCCGTTGAAGAGGGCTTCGACCATGCCCGTCGTTCCGCTCAACTGCCCGAGCAGCCGACTTCGAATACTGCGGACGCGCACCTGTTGCGTCAGTCGCTCGATCTCCCTCATGGAAGCCAGCTGGAGCGACACCTGGTTGGCCAGGATCTCGAGACCCTGCCGCATGAGAAACGGTAGTCGGAGTGGTGTGCGATTCGCGCAGGTGATCATCCCGACGAGTCGTCCGTCGTGCACGAGAGAGAGGGAGAGAGTGGATGCCTGCCCCATGTTGCGCATGAATTGGCGGTGATGCGGCGAGACAGCCCGCAACTCGGCATGGCTGAGGTCGAGCGTTCCCCAGGCATCTCCGGCGGAGTCGCTCAGGGAGATGAGCGCTGAGCCATCGTCGGAACTGTCGGCGATCATACGGGACAGCTTCGTCAAGTACAGCTCGCGGGCCTGGGCCGGGATGTCCGAAGCCGGGTAATGAAGACCGAGGTACGGTTCCATGTCATCCGGTCGCTCCTCGGCGACGATCTCGCCGTGGTCATCCGGGTAGAAGTGGTAGACCATCACGCGGTCGAAGCCGGTGAGGATGCGGAGTTCGCGAGCGGTGCCGGTCCACAGGTCGCCCATGGTCGTGGCGCGCGAGAGTCGCAGGATCGCGTCGTAGAGCGATGAGGCCGAATGGAGCGGCGAGGGGAGGATGGTGGGCTCGAAATCGATGGCGACCAACGTGCGGGTGTCCGACGAACTGCTGTCCGATGAACCGGTGACGCGGGGGCCGGCCGCGGAGACGATCGAGTCGAAAGAGTGGCTGTTGATGATCACGGAGACGGGATTGGCCGCGGCAACAGTCTCGTCGAGCACATCCCGGATGGCCGAGACGGCGGCGTGTCCGGTGACGTCGGCGAGTGCGCGACCGAGGAGGGTCGCGGCCTCCATCCCGAACACTGTTGCGCTGTTCTCGCTGGCGTACACGACTTCGAATGTCGTCGCGTCGACGATGAGGACCACGCCGTGCGATTGAACGGCACCGGGTGTGCGGATCGGTTCCTGCGAGCACTCCAAAAGGCGCTGGCGTTCCTCGGGAGAGATTTCCATCCGGGTACGAAGAACCCCTCTGCCGCCCATGGCGCCACCTTGCAGTCCGGTGGGCCGGCGGACCGCGAGGGTTCCGTGCCTTTGCGACGCCGGCTCGCGCCGGGTGTGCCATTGTCGGTGAACGAATGCCCACGTAATCGAAGTGTAGCCGCAGGGCTGCGCTCAGCCGAGATGTCCGACCCACGGCCGATGCGCGATCCAGGGACATGCGACTCGCGCTTTCGCGTTCGGCAGTGGCACGATTGCCCCACGAAAGCTCTCCCGTATTGTGCGGTCGGTTCGAGTCCCGAAGTCGTGGAGATCGACACTCCCGAGCCCGGACCGGGCGAGGTCAGGCTCAAAGTCACCGCGGCCGGCCTCTGCCACTCCGACTCGTTCATCATGGGTCTCCCCGCCGAGCAGTCCATCGACGGGCTGCCGCTGACCCGCGGTCACGAGGGTGCAGGCATCGTCGACAAGCTCGGCGTAGGAACCACCGGGGTGTCCGTCGGCGATTCCATTGCGGCGCACGGCCGCTGGTGCTGCGGTCGCTGCCATGCCTGCGCGGAAGGCCCTCCGACTACTGCACGAATGCCGGACTGGCCCCCACCACGCCATCAAATCCAGTCTCGCGAAGCTCTACCCTGGGTCGACCGCCGTCGTGATCGGAGCCAGCGGGCTCGGACATGTGGCGATCCAGACCCTGCGGGCGATCACCTCGGCGGCGGTCGTCGCCCTGGATGTCGACGAGAAGAAGCTCGCGCTCGCGAGCGAGGTCGGAGCGCATCAGACCATCGTCTCGGGCCCGGATGCCGTCGGCGCCATCAGCGCGACGACCGGCGGCATCGGAGCGGCGACCGTCTTCGATTTCGTCGGTGCCCAGCCGGCGCTCGACATCGCACGAGAGGCCGGCTGCCTAGGAACGTCTTCAGGAGGGCACGATGCCGGGACGCGGAGTCATCGTGCCGTGAGGGCACAGGTCACGGAGCGATGTGGCGTCCAGGATTCCGTCGGGTCGAGTTCAGCCCTGCGGTGAGGATGTCGGCGAGATCGCCCAGGATGCCCACCTCGTGATCGGTCCAGTGCCGTGGCCGGGAGTCGACGGCGCAGAGGGTGCCGACCGCCTGATCGTCATCCATGATCAGCGGTATGCCGACGTAGGTGACCGCATTCATCTCCGTGATGGCCGGGCTCTCGCGAACCAGCGGGTGCTGGGTGGCGTCGTCGATGCGCAGCGGCTGGCGTGACGTCACGGCGTACTGGCAGTACGAGTACTCGAGGGGCGCGTGACCGACGGATGCCCACGGCTCACCAACCCCGACATGGCTCGCGTACACCTGGCGGTCCCGGTCGATCAGGGTGATGGTGGACACCGGCACCTGCACTAGCTTCGACGCCAGCTCGGTGAACCGGTCGAGGCGCACCTACCCGGACGGATCCGGAAGCAGCGCTGTGACGGCGGCGAGACGGTCGGCATCGTTCAATACGGAGGGTGGTGCCTGAGTGAGCGCGCCGGGCGCCGCGATCTGAGAGGCCACCACGTCGAGGAGGTCGGGGGCCGTCACCGGGCCAGGCAGAACACGGCGCGGTCCGGACTGGCCGGCTGCGGCCTGCCGCTCCGGAGTGTTTGCGATGACCAGCACCGGCACGGCGGCCGTCTCGGCGGAAGAAAAGAATCGGCCGACGAGCGATAGCCCCGACGGGTTCGCCATCGAGTCTCCGAGAAGGATCAGATCGGGCGATTCCTGGGCGGCGGTGTGTGCCGCGGCGAATGGATCCTTGGCGACACAGACCTCGTATCCCGCGCGCATGTGGGACGCGATGGCATTTTTTCGGGAGGCGAAATCGCTATCGACCACGAGCGTTTTTCCCGGCATTCCAAATCCTAAGACTGAGTTGCCGAACTTCGCGAACAACGCGATATGACGAACGAATCAGTCGAGTTGCGGGTTCTCCCGGTCATCGGCCATCGCGAGGTACCCGCTGAGACGTTCGATGAAGTCGTCATCCGGACGGTACTCCGGGTCGGCGACGCTCTTCGTGTACTCGCCCTGCAATTCCTCGATCGCCTCGTCGAACTGCAGCACCGCGAGCGCATTCTGCTGCGTGTTGTCGAGTGCGACCAGAAGGCCGATCGCACGGTCGATGTCGGCCGGGCCGCCATACTCGTATCCAGCCATGCCACGCCTCTCGTTGATGAACAACGGTCAGCGTATCCGACCGCGGAATCATCCGTGCCGCTCCGTCGTTGACGACAGGCATGGACTTCATCCACTGGCTGTTCGAGGCCCATTTCACCGTCGGCACCCAGTCCGTGCTCTGGCGCGAGGTCATCGGTAACGCCTTCGGCCTGGCAAGCGCGCTCGGCGGGATGCGGCGCAAGGTCTGGGCATGGCCGGTCGGCATCGTCGGCAACATGCTGCTCTTCACCGTCTTCCTCGGGTCGGTCTTCGGCAACCCCGACCCGATCAACCTCTACGGCCAGGCCGGGCGCCAGCTCATGTTCATCGCCGTCTCGATCTACGGCTGGCAACGTTGGCGCACCAGCCGCAACCACGGCGGGGTGACCGTTCGTCCCCGCTGGGCCGGATGGCGCAACCGCGTCATCCTCGGCGTCGCGCTCGTCGGGGGCACAGCCATCCTGACTCCGCTCTTCCGACTCCTCGGGTCGTATGAGCCGGTCTGGTCGGACGCCTGGGTCTTCGTGGGCTCGCTGCTCGCAACCTGGGGAATGGCGAAGGGCTGGACCGAATTCTGGCTCATCTGGGTTGCGGTGGATGTCGTCGGCGTCCCGCTCCTCCTCGGCGCCGGGTATTACGCCTCCGCGTCGATGTATGTCTTCTACGGAATATTCACCTTGATCGGCTTCTTCGTGTGGGCACGCGCCCGTCCGGAAGCGGTGGGCCACACCGCGTCCGCCCTGGTCGACGCCCGGCGACCCGCAGACTGAACTAGGGCCGTCGTCGATCCCCGGTTCGGCATGGTGGTCGACGTCGACCGCCCGAAGATACTGACGACAGAAGCTCGGAATCCCTGGCCGTGCCCTCTGAACCAGGCGGGACCGTGAGGGTGCTCGGGGGTCGATATCGCTTGGAACCGGTGATCGGTCTGGGCGGAATGTCGACGGTCTACCGTGCCAACGATTCAATTCTCGGGCGTGTCGTTGCCGTCAAGGTCTCCGACTTCCGCGGGCTCGTTCCGTCCCGCCAGGAGAGCGAACTCGCAGTGCTTGCGAGGCTCGACCATCATCGGATCGTGAGCCTGCTCGATGCCGGAATCGACAGTGACGACATGGGCCGGGATCGCCGGTACCTCGTGATGTCGTTCTGCTGCCGTGCTTCACCCGGAGCTTCAAATATACGGGAGCGCTCATCGAATCCGCTCTCGCTCGGCTCTCGCGCGACCCTCGGATTCCGGAGCACCTGCCGAGCCACTGGCAGGAGCTGCCCCACTCGATGACGAACAGTGACCCGGGCGAGCCGCCCATCGGCCGAGAGCTCGTCGCGGCGCTCCGCCAGATCGTCATCGCAGAGAGCGCGCGGCCCAAAGATCCCGAGAGCGATATGTTCGAGCGAGAGAAGGGCGACGTCGTCGAAGGCGACCGCTCCGAGCTGCTCGAGACATTGCCATCCGAAGCCGTCCAGCGGATCACCGCCATGGCCGCGAGTCTGTTCTCCGCGCCGATTGCCATCGTCAGTGTCGTCGATCGGGACCGCACCTGGTTCGA
>JAYVNU010000234.1:0-11562 GCA_043758345.1 Lacisediminihabitans sp. | reverse complement strand
CGGCGCACCAGGCAAGGCCGCCGGAGCCAAGCTCAGGGGCGCATCCAGTCGCAGAAATGGCCCAAGAATGGACCGAACTCAGCAGACCTGGGGGAGAATCGGCGGGAGTGGCCAGGAAAGGCCTGATCCGCCCGCACTTTAAACAGTGGCTCCGACGGGCGTCGATCCCGTGACCTCTCGATTTTCAGTCGAACGCTCTACCAACTGAGCTACAGAGCCTTGGTGTATCTACTTATACAGAAGGCACGGCCGTCTGGCGAGAGATGACCGTGCCTTGCGACCCTGACCGGACTTGAACCGGCGACCTCCGCCGTGACAGGGCGGCGCGCTAACCAGCTGCGCTACAGGGCCTAGCTATTCACTGTATTTCAGATAGTGCTATGTGACCCCAACGGGATTCGAACCCGTGTTAACGCCGTGAAAGGGCGCCGTCCTAGGCCACTAAACGATGGGGCCGTGAAGTGAACAACCTTCATAGCTACCGAAGAATAAGCATAGGGGCGTGCACCCCATTTGCCAAACGCGCGCGCACCCCTTCGGAACCGCCCGAGCCGACCGAGTTTTTCGACGAATCCGGGCCACTCCGCACGAATGAACCGCACTCTGCGCGCGCCGCCGATAGGTTCAACTCGCCCTTGAAGGTTGTGGCTCTGGTCAGCGGCGTGTGGCTTTGTTAGAGTTACCCGTGTTGTCAGTGTTACTAATGTGACTGTTGCCGGCATAGTTTTGTCGACTTGCTCGCCGGAATGCGAGCATGTCGAAGCGAACGTATCGACGTGGCCAAGGGGCTTGGTGTCACGGATCAGGGGAGTCGTCATTACGAAGCAGAGCATCAGCGGGCAGAGCGAAAGAGGCGCTAGCGCCCGATCGACGCACGCCTCGAAATCGACATTCCTCCGGTCCGGGCATATTCGCGTCGTCAGTGCCCTCGCCGTCGTGCTGGTCGTCGTCACTGGCACGTTCGCGGGTGGGTCCGCGTTCGCTGCCCGGACCGACGACTACCCGACCTGGGCGGAGGTGCAGGCCGCGAAGAACAATGTGGCGCTGAAGCAGGCCGAGATCACGAAGATCCAGGCGCTGATCGCCCAGCAGCAGGCCGCGGTGGTCGCGGCTCAGGATCGTGCGGCAAAGGCAGGCCTCGACGCGCAGAACGCGCAGGACTCGTTCGACAACGCGACGCTTATCGCCGACCAGGACAAGGCTGCGGCGGATGCGGGGCGCACTAGGGCAAACCAGTCGAAGGTGCAGGCTGGCCAGCTCGCAGCCCGTCTCGCCCGCGCCGGGGGTGCGGGCGACCTCTCCACCACCATCTTCTTCAGCGGGGACGGGGCGTCAAACCTGCTTTCCCAACTGGGGATGGACAGTCTCGTGAAGAGCCAGGCAGCCGGGCTCTACGCGAAGGCGACCCAGGACGCGAAAACGGCGCAGTCGTTGACCGACCAAGCTGGCGTTGCACGGGACGCTCTCAAGGCCTTCTCGGATGCCGCGAAATCAGCATTCGACACCTCGGTCGTCCTCTCCGCCCAGGCCAGTGCCCTCCTCGCCCAGCAGCAGGCCACGGTGCCGACCCTGAACGCGCAACTCGCCACGATGCAGACGGGGGAGGATCAACTTACGGCCGAATACTCCGTCGGGCAGGCCGTCAAGGCCGCGGCGGCCGCAGCAACGGCCGCGAAAGCCGCCCAGGCGGCACTCTCTGCAGGAGCCGTCACCCAGAGCGGCTGGGTACGCCCCGCCGGCGGTCACATTACCCAGACATACGGTTACCACGTCAACCACATCGACGGCACGGATCCCTTCCATCACGGCGTCGACCTCGGCAACCCGTGTAACGCGCCGATCTTCGCCGCGCACAGCGGAACCGTGATCATGGCCGGACCGTACGGCACACTCGGTAACTATCTGCGCATCCAGAATGATGGCGGCACCTACCAGACGGGGTACGCACACATCATCAACGGTGGTATGTACGTGGGGGTTGGGGATCACGTCGACGTCGGTCAGAACATCGCGCGGGTCGGAATGACGGGCGGCGTCGCCACCGGCTGTCACCTCCACTACGAGGTCTACCAGAACGGCTCGACAATCGATCCCGTGCCCTTCATGCGCGGGCAGGGCGTCGAGCTCGCGAACTAATCGGGCCCGCTACGTCAGCCTCGCGCCGGCGGCGCCGCCAGGTCGGCCGCGCTAGTGGCTCTCAGCCGCCAGCCGGGCGACAGCATCCTGCACGAGTGTCTCGGCCTCGGCCGAAGTGCCCCAGCCCTCGGTCTTGACCCATTTGCCCGGCTCGAGGTCTTTATAGTGCTCGAAGAAGTGCTCGATCTCTTTGCGGGTGAACTCGGGGATGTCATCCACATCCTGGATCCACGACCAGCGTGGGTCTTTCGCCTGCACGGCGATGATCTTCGCGTCGGGCCCCCCGTCATCCGTCATGTTGAAGACTCCGACCGGGCGCACCTTCACGCCGACACCCGGAAACAGCGGGTAGTCGAGCAGCACGAGCACGTCGAGCGGGTCGCCATCGAGACCGAGTGTGTTTTCGAAGAATCCGTAGTCCGTCGGGTAGACGAAGCCGGTGAAGAGCACCCGGTCGAGGAAGACGCGGCCGGTCACGTGATCCACCTCGTACTTGTTCTTGCTGCCTTTGGGGATTTCGATGATGGCGTCGTAGCTGGCCATGACAGTGTGCTCCTTGGGTTCTGGGGTGGCTGCAATAACGTTAGCGGATGACCACTCGCCCGAGACTGACGCCCGCAATCGCGGAGGTGCGGTCGGCTGTTCGTGCCCCGCTCGCCCCGCTCGGATCGGCGCGAGTGCTCGTCGCCCTCAGCGGCGGGTCGGATTCGCTCGCGCTCGCAGCGGCTGTCGCTTTCGAAGCCGTCAGGCTGCCCGACATCACGGCCGGTGCCGTCATCATCGACCACGCGCTGCAGGACGGATCGGCGGATGTCGCGGCTCGCGTAGCGGCCACCGCTCGGCAGCTCGGCCTCGACCCGATCATCACCACCCGCGTCGTCGTCGGCACGGCCGGCGGACCGGAGGCGGCGGCACGGGATGCCCGCTACGCCGCGCTCGCCACGGCGGCCACCGCGACTAGTGCAGACCTCGTGCTACTCGGCCACACCCTCGACGACCAGGCGGAATCGGTGCTGCTCGGGCTGGGGCGTGGCAGCGGCCCGGGGAGTATGAAAGGGATGGCGCAACGCGCGGGTATCTACGCGCGGCCGCTGCTCGGCATCCGGCGCTCGATGACCGAGCAGTTCTGCATCGACTCCGGGCTCACGCCATGGCACGATCCGCAGAATGACGACGAGAGTTTCACGAGAGTACGCGTGCGCAAGACCGTGCTGCCGATGCTCGAGCGCGAACTCGGCCCGGGCTTTGCGGAGGCACTCTGGCGAACGGCCTCGCTCGTCCGCGAAGACACCGAGGCGCTCGACGAGTTCGCTGAGGAGCAACTCGAAGAGCTCGCCGAGCCTGCGGAGGCCGGAATCTCGCTGCCGGTGAAGGCGCTTGCGGCGAACCCGCCGGCGCTGCGGCAGCGCATCATCCGCCTGACCGTCTCGGCGGAGTTCGGGGTGAGCCTCAGCCGCGCCCACACACTCGAGGTGTCGCGGCTAGTGACGCACTGGAAGGGGCAGGATGCGATCGACCTGCCCGGCATTAAGGTGGAGAGGCTGGGCGGCCTGCTCATCTTCTGTTCGGCACCTCGGGAGCACTGACCACCATGGATTACAGCGACATCGCCGACGACCTGACGGCGATCCTCTATACGGAGCAGCAGATCCGCGACAAGATCGCGGATCTCTCCCGTCGCATCGAGGTCGACTATGCGGGCGACAAACTGTTGCTCGTCGGAGTGCTGAAGGGTGCCGTCATGGTGATGGCCGACCTGGCTCGCGAGTTGAGGATCCCGATCGAGATGGACTGGATGGCGGTCTCCTCCTATGGCTCCGGTACGCAGTCATCCGGTGTCGTCCGCATTCTCAAAGACCTCGATACGGATCTGCACGGCCGCAAGGTGCTCATCGTCGAGGACATCATCGACTCAGGTCTGACGCTCTCCTGGCTGCGCGCAAATCTCTCGAGCCGTGGTGCCGACTCGGTCGAGATCTGCGCGCTCCTTCGCAAGCCGGATGCCGCGAAGGTGCACGTCGACGTGAAGTACGAGGGGTTCTCGATCCCCAACGAATTCGTCGTCGGCTATGGACTCGATTACGCGGAGAAGTACCGTAACTTCCGCGACATCGGCGTGCTTGCGCCGCACGTCTACGCCTGACGGGCCTTCAGTGATGGATGTTTCGGCCGAGGCGCTGATCGCCGGGGCCGTGGGGTGCGAGCTCCAACTGCTCGACCCGGAAGGCTGGCGCATCACGTTCCACCAGGGCACCCTCGCCGGTTCATAACTCATGCAGAACTGTTGTGCGTCGACTCCGGGTTCAGCAGATACGGGGGTCTGCGGTGGCGGCTCCGGCGAACTGCATGAGTTGTGGACCACCGGACCGCCGCACAGATGCCGGGCACGCCCGCCCCTAAAGTGCCGACGAACGCGAGCCCGCCGATATTGCGCCGAAACCGGCCGAAACCGTGCAATATCGGCGGGCTCGCGGGAATATCGGCGCCTTCGAGGCACCAGTTACGCCCACGGCAAACATGCAGCGGCCCCCCAGCGGTCAGCAGGTAGCCTAGCTCTCACATTCTTCGGCAGAAAGGTGCCGGGTTCACCACCCGCAACACTATGGATTTCAAGCGTATTCTCCGCGGCCCGATCGTCTGGATCGTCCTGGCCGTCATCGCCATCGGTTTCGCATTCTCCCTGCTCAGCGGCTCCGGCTTCAAAGAGGTCACCACCAAGCAGGGCCTCGAGCTGCTGAAAGACGGCAAAGTCTCGTCTGCGAAGATCGTCGACGCAGAGCAGCGCGTCGATCTCGTGCTGACCACGGCCGGCGCGCAGGGCACGCAGGTGCAGTTCTACTACGCCGCTCCCCGAGGGTCCGAGATCGTGAAGGCCGTCACCGACGCGAACCCGAAGACCTTCGACGACCAGGTCGACAAGGGCAACTGGCTGACCTCGCTCGCGGGCATCCTCATCCCGTTCCTGCTCATCGGTGTCGTGTTCTGGTTCCTGCTGTCCAACATGCAGGGCGGCGGATCCAAGGTCATGCAGTTCGGCAAGTCGAAGGCGAAGCTCGTCTCCAAAGAGACTCCGAAGGTCACCTTCGCGGATGTCGCCGGAGCTGACGAGGCGATCGAGGAGCTCGAGGAGATCAAGGACTTCCTGCAGGAGCCCGCGAAGTTCCAGGCCGTCGGAGCACGCATCCCGAAGGGCGTGCTGCTCTACGGCCCTCCCGGAACCGGCAAGACGCTGCTCGCCCGCGCTGTCGCCGGCGAGGCGAATGTTCCGTTCTACTCGATCTCCGGATCGGACTTCGTCGAGATGTTCGTCGGCGTCGGCGCGAGCCGGGTGCGCGACCTCTTCGCCCAGGCCAAGGAGAACTCCCCGGCCATCATCTTCGTTGACGAGATCGACGCCGTCGGTCGTCACCGCGGATCTGGGATGGGCGGCGGTCATGATGAGCGCGAGCAGACCCTCAACCAGCTGCTGGTCGAGATGGACGGATTCGACGTCAAGACGAACGTCATTTTGATCGCGGCGACGAACCGCCCAGACATCCTCGACCCCGCGCTCCTTCGCCCGGGTCGCTTCGACCGCCAGATCGGCGTTGATGCCCCCGACATGCTCGGACGCAAGAAGATTCTCGAGGTGCACGGAAAGGGTAAGCCGCTCGCGGCCGGCGTCGACCTCGAAGTGCTCGCCCGCAAGACCCCCGGATTCACCGGCGCGGACCTGGCGAACGTGCTGAATGAGGCCGCTCTCCTCACCGCGCGCTCCAACGCCCAACTGATCGACAACCGTGCGCTGGATGAGGCCGTCGACCGCGTGATGGCCGGACCGCAGCGCCGCACCCGCGTCATGCGCGACCAGGAGAAGCTCATCACCGCGTATCACGAGGGTGGCCACGCCCTCGTCGCGACGGCGATGAACAACACCGACCCGGTGACGAAGATTACGATCCTTCCGCGCGGCCGTGCCCTCGGGTACACGATGGTCATGCCGGTCGAGGATCGCTACTCGGTCAGCCGCAACGAATTGCTCGACCAGCTCGCCTATGCAATGGGCGGCCGGGTAGCCGAGGAGGTCGTATTCCACGATCCGACCACCGGCGCATCGAATGACATCGAGAAGGCGACATCCACCGCCCGCAAGATGGTGACGGAGTTCGGGATGTCGTCCACCCTCGGATCCGTCAAACTCGGCTCCGGCTCGGGCGAGATGTGGCTTGGCCGCGACATGGGCAGCCAGCGCGACTACTCGGAGCGCGTCTCCGAGCAGGTCGACGACGAGGTGCGCGCACTCATCGAGAACGCGCACGACGAGGCATGGAATGTACTCAACGAGAACCGCGACATCCTCGACCGCCTCGCGACCGCTCTCCTCGAGAAGGAGACGCTCGACCACAACGAACTGGCCGAGATATTCAAAGATGTGAAGAAGATGCCTGAGCGCCCGCAGTGGCTGTCGAGCAAGAAGCGCCCGGTCTCGAGCCTCCCCGCGGTTGCGATGCCTGCCAAGGCGCCGATCGATGGCGGCGTCGTCGACGGCGGCGTGATGTCCGATCCTCAGCCGAAGAAGGCACGCGAGCCCCGCCCGCGCAAGCGTCCCGATATCGCCACCGCCTAAGGGCGACGATGTCCTCCTCGGGGGCTGGACGGATCGACAGGCCACGCATCGAGGCGGCGATTCGAGAGATTCTCGCCGCGGTCGGCGAGGATCCTTCGCGCGCCGGCCTCGCACGCACGCCGGAGCGCGTCGCCGAGATGTACGCCGAGTTCTTCTCGGGGATCGGTTTCGATACCGACGAACTCGTGGCGACGAGCGCGCTCGCCGACGAGGATGGTGAACTCGTCGTCATCCGCGATATCGAGTTCCGCTCGGTCTGCGAGCATCACCTCCTTCCGTTCATCGGGGTCGCGAGCGTCGCCTACATGCCCGGCCAGCGGGTTGTCGGTCTCGGCACCATCGCCAAGGTGGTGGAGACGGTCGCGTCCCGTCCACAGTTGCAGGAGCGGCTGACCGAGCAGGTCGCGGATGCCCTCCAGTCGGGGCTCGAGCCGGTCGGACTTCTCGTCGTGCTTGATGCTGTTCACGGATGCGTGACATCCCGCGGGGCACGCCAACCGCGCAGTTCGACCCTGACCATCGCCAGTCGCGGGATACTGTCTGAACCGGCCGCACGTGCCGAGGCCGTAGCGATGATTGGATACAGGCATGGTGAAGCGCCGGCATGAGTAGCGAAATCGTCTCGCTGCGTCCACACCGGCCGATCGGGCTCTCGCGCCCGCGCATCATGGGCATCGTCAACATCACCCCCGACTCTTTCAGCGACGGCGGTGAGTTCCTGAATCTGGATGACGCGATCATCCGGGGAGTGGAGCTCATGCGGGCGGGTGCCCAGCTCATCGACGTCGGCGGAGAGTCGACCCGCCCGGGCGCAGACCGCGTTCCGATCCGACAGGAACAGCTCCGGGTGCTGCCGGTGATCAGCGGCCTTGTTGACCGCGGCATCCCGGTGAGCGTCGACACGATGAACGCTGCGACGGCTCTCGCCGCCGCAGAGCTCGGCGCGGTGCTCATCAATGACGTGTCCGGCGGACTGGCGGATGAGGGGATGGCGCGCGTCGCCGCCGAGACCGGCCTGCACTTCCTGGCCATGCACTGGCGCGGCCCGAGCAAGACGATGTCGGTGAACACGGCATACGGCAATGTGCTGAAAGACGTGCGCAACGAGTTGAAGCTGCGGGTTGCAGAGCTCATCGTCAACGGCGTTCGGCCGGACCGCATCATCCTCGATCCGGGGATCGGCTTCGCGAAGACCGCAGCTCAGAACTGGCAGCTGCTCTCGAATCTTCCCGCGCTCGGCACCATCGGCTATCCGATTCTCATTGGGGCTTCGCGCAAGAGATTTCTGGGAGAACTGCTGCCCGGTAGCGCCACAACGAAAGACCGGGATCCGGCTACTGCGACGATCAGCGCCCTCGCCGCGCAGGCCGGAGTCTGGGGGATTCGGGTTCACGATGTCGCCGGAACGACCGCGGCACTCGATGTCTGGGAGGCGATGCAGCCATGAACTATTCAGAAGCAGAAGGCCGCGATGAGATCGCGCTGATCGGCCTTCGCGCCTTCGCGCATCACGGCGTGTTCGCCGATGAGCGGGAAAACGGTCAGGAGTTCATCGTCGACGTGCGAGTGGCGACCGACCTCGGTGACGCGGCCGACTCCGACGACCTCGGCCGCACCATCCACTACGGAATCCTCGCCGAGGAGGTGGTTGCCGCCGTCGAGTCGAGCCCGGTCGACCTCATCGAGACCGTCGCGAAGCGCATCGTCGACGTGGTGCTGGCGCACGAACTCGCGCATTCCGTCACGGTGACGGTGCACAAGCCGAGCGCTCCGATCACGGTGCCGTTCGCGGATGTCACGGTCACGCTCACGAGAGGACGCGCGCGATGACCGCGCTGCGCGGTCCCCTCGGGGGGCCCGGCCGCCGGCCGCTCACGCTGCCGGCGGTGATCGCGATCGGCTCGAACCTCGGCGACCGTGAAGCGAACCTGCGCGCGGCCGTCGCCGACATCGCCGCGCTCGACGGGGTGGTCGTGACCGCGGCATCCGCAATCGTCGAATCCAGCGCGGTCAAGCCGGAGGGAGTGGATGACACCGCCCCCAGCTATCTCAACGCGGTCGTGCTGGTCGACAGCGCGCAGCCTCCGGAGCAACTGCTCGACAGTCTCAACCGCATCGAGGCCGACCATGGCCGGGTTCGAGCGGTGCGCTGGGGCGATCGCACCCTCGACCTCGACATCGTGACCTTCGGAAACATCGAGCAGTCGACCGAGCGGCTGGCGCTTCCTCATCCGCGCGCCGCAGAGCGGGCTTTCGTCATCGTGCCCTGGCTGCAGGTCGACCCCGGTGGGACGCTGCCAGGGTACGGCGCGATCGCGCGACTGGCGGCTGCCGGGTCCGACGAGGTCTGGACGTTTGCGGCGCCCCCGCTGTTCGACTCGGCCGAGGTGTTCTGATGAAACGCACCAGCGTGACGATCCTCCTCGTGCTTGCCGCGATCGGCGGGGTCGGCGGCGCGTTCCTCGAGGCAAGCCTGACTTCGGGCGGTCGCCCGATCATCCTGCCTCCCTTGACACTCGCACTCGCACTCGCACTCATTGGCGGGATCGTGATCTCCCTCGCGGTGCCCATTCGACGGCTGACCCGCGGAACGGCGAAGGGCCCGATCGACCCGTACTATGCGATGCGCGTGCTGGTGCTCGCAAAGGCGAGTGCTCTCACCGGGGCGCTGATCGCGGGCGTCGGGATCGGGCTCACGGTCTATCTCTCCACCCGTTCCATCGTGCCGGTCGGCTCGATCGGGCCGGCGATCGCGACTATCGTCGGAGCGGGAGTACTCCTGGCGGGTGGACTCATCGCCGAGCACATGTGCACCATCCCGCCGAGCGATGACGACGATGAAGACGACAGCGGAAGGAAGGCTGTCAGGGTTCGTCCCTGACGCCCGAATGCGCACCAGCCAGGGAGTACCGAAGTGAAGCGGCTCGAACTACCGGACACCGAATGGCGTCGCGTCTCGCCGAAGCTCGTCGTCGTCGACCTCGTGGGGGCTCTCATCTTCCTGCTCGCCACGGCCGCCGGGGCAGTGTTGTTCTGGCTCGTGCTCGACGTTCTGTGGCTCGCCATCGTTCTCGCCGGCCTGGCCATCGGCGGGCTGGTGAATCTCATCCTCGTGCCCCGAAGGGTGCGGTCGATCGGCTACCAGCTTCGTGAGGACGACCTGTTGTTCCGTCGCGGAATCATGTGGCAACGCTTCGTCGCCGTGCCCTACGGTCGCATGCAACTCGTCGACATCAACCGCGGGCCGATCGCTCGCGGTCTCGGACTGAGCGAGCTCAAATTCGTGACGGCCGCAGCATCCGCGGGCGTCACCATCCCTGGCCTCCTCGAAGCGGATGCCGATGCTCTGCGCGACCATCTCGTCGAAGTCGCGGAGAGCCGTCGGGCGGGCCTGTGACCGAGTCGTCGGGCGCGGCGCTGCCCTCGAGCGCACCCCAGCAGAGCGTTTCTTCCGCCAAGCCGGTCGTGCGATTGTCCGACGGCGAGTGGCACAGGCTGCACCCCGTGTCGCCGCTACTCAAGGGCGGACTCTTCCTCATCGTCGTCCTCGGCGGGGTGGTCGCGAACCTTCGCGAGCGGATTGCGGCGATTTTCATCCCGCAGTATGACCGGGAGGGCAATCCGATCGACTTTATCGTCACTCACGGGTACATCATCCAGGCGCTACTCGTCATCCTCGGCATCCTCATCGTGCTGATCGGCATCTTCTACGTGTCGTGGAGGATGCACACGTTCCGCATCACCGACGAGGTGGTCGAAGTACGTTCCGGCGTGTTCGTGCGCACCAACCGCAAGGCCCGGCTCGACCGCATCCAGGGCATCAACATCGTTCGGCCGCTGTTCGCGCGACTGTTCGGGGCCGCCAAACTGGAGATCAATCAGGCCGGGCACGACGCCAACGTGCACCTGTCTTACCTCGGTTCAGGAGCAGCGGATGACCTGCGCCGCGAGATCCTCCGCCTCGCGTCCGGCACGCGCGCGGCCGCAGCCCCAGCCGCCGCGACTCCCGGCGAAACGGTCATCGACCGGCGTGTCAACGAGTTCCTAGCGCCGCTGCAGGACTCCACTACCCCGCCGGAATCTATCGTCAAGATCCATCTCGGGCGGCTCCTCGGATCGATGATCCTCGGAACCGGCTCGACGATCATGCTCCTCATCGTCGCGGCCATCGTCGTCTGGATCTCGATCACCGGCAACTTCCTCGCCGTCGTCATCGCCTTTCCGAGCGTGCTCGGTTTCGGAAGCTACTACGTTCGCCGCTTCTCGAGGTCTCTGCGCTACAGCATCTCCGGCACACCCGACGGGGTACGGGTCGGCTTCGGCCTGCTGTCGACCACCAACGAGACGCTTCCGCCCGGGCGCATCCACTCCGTCGAGGTCTACCAGCCGCTGTTCTGGCGACCGTTCGGCTGGTGGGAGGTACGGGTCAATCGGGCGTCGCACTCGCGCACCCGTGGCGCCGACAACCAGGCGAACACCACGCTTCTCCCGGTCGGCAACATCACCGAGGTCACGAAGGTGCTCGAGCTGATGCTTCCGGATCTCATCGGGGAAGAGTCGGTCGCGATGATCGAACGCGGACTGCGCTCCCGTGGGGGAGACGACGGCTTCACGAACTCTCCGTTACGCGCGGCCTGGCTTCGTCCGCTCTCCAGGCGGCGAAACGGATTCCTCGTCACTCCGGGTTCGTTCGTGCTTCGGAAGGGTGCGATCTGGCGCCGTTTCATCGTCGTTCCGCAGCCGCGGCTTCAGAGCGTCGCCCTCGAGCAGGGACCGGTGCTGCGGATGCTGCGGCTCGCCGACGTGCACCTGCATACGGT
>JAYVNU010000233.1:0-3783 GCA_043758345.1 Lacisediminihabitans sp. | reverse complement strand
CCCCGAGCTCTAGGCTTGTCGCATGGATGCTGTGGGAGTCGCCGTCGCACAGTTCGCCCCTGGGGATGACGTCGATGCCAACCTCGCCGCCATCCGTGACCTGGCGACACTCGCCCTCTCCCGCGGTGCCTCCATCGTCGTGTTCCCGGAGTACTCGTCGTCGTTCACTCCGGCGCTCGGAACCCACTCGGTGGCTGCCGCCCAGCCTCTCGACGGTCACTTCGTCGCCGGTGTGGCGGCGATCGCGAAAGTGCTCGGTGTGCACGTCGTCGCCGGCATGCTTGAGACGACGAGCGATCCATCCCGTCTCTCGAACACACTGGTGGCCCTCGACCCACATGGTGCCCTCGTCGCCATCTACCGCAAGCTACATCTCTACGACGCGTTCGGCCAGAAGGAGAGTGACTGGGTCATCGCCGGTGCGCTCGATGAGCCACAGACCTTCCGGGTCGGGGGGCTGACGGTCGGCCTGCAGACCTGTTACGACATCCGCTTCCCCGAGGTGACAAGGCGGCTGGTTGACGCCGGCGCAGAGCTCGTGCTCCTTCCGAGCGAATGGGTGCGCGGGCCGCTCAAGGAGCAGCATTGGCGCACCCTCGTCACGGCGCGCGCGATCGAGAACACCATCTACATCGCCGCCGCCGATCACGCTCCACCGATCGGCGCCGGCAACAGCATGATCGTCGATCCGATGGGTGTCGAACTCGCCACGGTCGGTGATTCGACGGATGTTGCCGTCGCCTGGGCATCCGCGTCGAGACTGTCCGAGGTGCGCGCCGTCAACCCCGCGTTGGGACTGCGTCGGTTTGGAATTCATTCGCTTTAACCCGACAAGTATTTCAGCGGTGTCTGCCCGAGTACGTCGCCGTGTCACCGGAGCGCTGCCACGTGCCGCGACATGACCACCGCGGTCACCAGGTGGCCGATGACGATGAACGCCACGAGTGTGCGTTTGGACGAGATCCCGATGATTCCGTCGGTCGGGAAGTACTTTCCGTACGGGCACGGATGTTCGCGCCGTGAACCCCGCATTGGGGCTACGACGGTAGATGTTGATCCGCTGTAATCAATACAGCAGCATTTCAGCGGCAACGTGCCCGAACACGGAGCTACAGCGGTGTTTTCGAATCTCGGATCCTTCCGATGGTTCGCGACCACGCTGAGACCAATCATTCGGAGAACACGGTGCACACAGCGGGCCAACGCGCGACGACCCATCGGGCTGTGCTCATATGAGCGCCACCTCGCTCGAGATTGAGCGCACGAAGGTGCTGGTGGTTGACGACAGCGATGATCAGCGTGATCTTCTCAGCCGCTACCTCGAGCGCGCCGGCTGCGATGTCGTCTCCGTTGGTAGCGCGGAAGACGCGATCATCGCGTACGAGCTCTCGAACCCCGACCTGGCATTCATCGACCTCGTGCTGCCGGGAATGACGGGCTGGGCTCTTGCCGAGCGGCTGAGGGCGGACATGCCACTCTGTGCGATCGCGATCACCTCGGTGCTCGATGCTGCGGACTACCCGGCGGCCCAGGCGATCCTGCCGAAGCCATTCACCAGAGCGGAGGTGCGTCGCGTGTTACGTGACACCCAGCCGCGCGATATCCAGCTGAACGGATCTGACAGTGAATAAGTTGCACACCAGAGTTGTAACGGCAGACGACGACGCGGATATCCGTGGCCTTGTCGAGATCGCTGTCACCAAGGCCGGGCTCGAGCTCGTCTCGATCGCCGACGATGGGCCGTCTGCACTGAAGGCGATCCGCGAGACCAGACCGGACCTCGTCGTACTCGATGTCTCGATGCCCGGGATGTCTGGACTCGAGGTCTGCCGGGCTGTGCGAGCCGACCCGGAGTTGACGGGAACCGCGATCGTGCTGCTCTCGGCGGCCATCGACGACCAGTCGCGGGCCGCCGGCATCCAGGCCGGCGCAATCGAATTCCTGTCCAAACCGTTCAGTCCGAACGAGCTCTCCAAGCGACTCGCGTTCATCGTCGACGTTCTGCTGTGAAACGCCTCTATCTTGCGACGGTCGGTCTGCTCTCGAGCGATCGCCCCTCGCCGTCGGTGAGGCAGCTTCCGATCTCGATCGTCTACGCGATCGCCTCCCTCATCGCCGTGATATTCGCACAGTCGATGATCAGCAACGGATTGGTTTTCATCCTCGGTGCCGTCGTCATGACGATCTCCACCTTCCTCGCCCTCTACTACACGAAAAAGCGCCAGCACACCCGCTGGTGGGCTCTTCTCGTGCCCGGCACGGCTCTGCTCGCCATCGCTCTTCTTCGAGCGAGCACCGGGGGCGGGCAGTCGGTGTTCGGCGTGCTGCTCATCCTGCCGATCATCTGGATCGCCGCCGAGCGTGGCCACCGCTGGATCCTCGTGTCGATTCTCAGTGTGACGGCGGCGCTGGTATTGCCGTATGTGATCGACGGCACGGTACCCTCCTCGAGCGGAGAGTGGATGCGCGTCACCTTCAGCCCGTTCATCTTCGGGGTCGCGGCGACGATCATCAACGAATTCTCCCGTCAGGGGCGCGGAAAACTCAAGGAGGTTCGCGCCCTTGCACTGCAGCGCCAGCAACTCCTCGAGGCATCGACGCTCGCCTCGGAGGCGCTCGTGGCAAACGAGGGCCGGCTACGGGCTGCGGATCGCCTCACCCGCAGCGTTCTCGATGCCGTCACCGAGCAATCTGTGATCGGCACAGACCTCACCGGCCTCGTCGACGTCTGGAATCCCGGTGCCTCGTTCATGCTCGGGCTCGCGCCCGACGAGACCCAGGGGCTTCGCTACATCTACGACTTCCACCTCGCCAGCGAGCTCGCGGAACGTTCGCGCGAACTCGACTTCCCATACGGCGCGACCGTTCTCAACCCCGGATTTTCGGCACTCGTGGAGTCCGCTCGCCTCGGCCACGCCGAGGTGCGCAACTGGACCTACGTTCGCGCCGACGGCACCGAGTTGACGGTGTCGGTCGCGGTGACCCCCCGGGCTGACGAAGACGGCGCCACTATCGGCTACATTTTCGTGGGAACCGATGTCACCCAGGCGCTCGAGGTGTCACGGATGAAAGACGAGTTTGTCGGACTCATCTCGCACGAGTTGCGCACGCCGCTCTCGTCAATCCTCGGCTATCTCGAACTGATGCGCGACGAAGACGAGGATCCGCTCTCGGACGATCAGCTCAAATATCTCGCCGTCGCTGAACGCAACGCGCACCGCCTGTTGCGACTCGTCGGCGACCTCCTTTTCACGGCGCAGGTCGCGTCGGGCAAATTCCCGCTTGAGATAACGGAGGTGCGGCTGCATGACGTCGTGCATGCCGCTGTGCAATCGGCTGGGCCGGTCGCTTCGGCGGCGGGTGTGACACTCGGGTTGGAGGTGACGGATGACATGATCACCGTGCGCGGAGATACCCAACGCCTCGGACAGTCATTCGACAACCTCATCTCCAACGCGATCAAGTTCACCCCGCGCGGCGGCTCCGTCACCGTGAGTCTCGGCTACGAGTACGACGAGGCCATCGTCACCGTGCGGGATACCGGGATGGGAATTCCGGCATCGGAGATCGACCAGCTATATGCGCGGTTCTTCCGGGCATCCACTGCAACCAGGAACGCCGTTCCCGGTGTCGGCCTCGGACTCACCATCACCAAGGCGATCGTCACCGCCCACGCCGGCAAGCTCGATGTGGAAAGCGAGGAGGGCGTCGGCACGGCGTTCAGCCTGTCGCTTCCGCTGAGCGTGCGCGAGAAGGAGTCGGTCTAGCTCTCGCCGCACGACC
>JAYVNU010000232.1:0-11615 GCA_043758345.1 Lacisediminihabitans sp. | reverse complement strand
GGGTCGCGGCAGCGGATGTCGCGAGCCGCATCGACCTAGCAACGACGCTCGCATCCCCGCTCGAGCCGGCGGCCTCCCTCACCGCGATCTACGAGGTCATCGGCACCAGCCTCGCGACGCAGGAATCGGTGCCGGCGGCGTTCGGCATCCTCGCGATCTTCCCGGATGACCCGTGGAAGGCGGTCTGCGCCGCGGCCTCGCTCGGCGGCGACAGCGACACCGTCGCGGCGATGGCCGGGGCGATCGCGGGAGCGGTGCACGGGGTCGATGCGTGGCCAGAGGGAGCGCGCGCGATGGTGCGTGATGTGAATCATTTAGACCTCGAGTCCGTTGCGGACGCTCTGCTGGCGCTGCGATGACGCGCCTCATCAGCGTCGGCAACGTCATCGTCGACATGGTGGTTCGGGTGCCGTCCCTGCCGGAACGCGGCGGTGACGTGCTCGGAATCGACGGAGGCTCAGCCCCCGGCGGAAGCGCGAACACCCTCGTTGCGGCAGCACGACAGGGCCTTACCAGCGTCTATGCGGGCGGCCACGGGACCGGCCCCAATGGCAACCTCGTGCGTGCGCTGTTCGATCGCGAAGCAATCACGCTGTGCCGGTCGCGATCATCACGCGAGGACACCGGATTCGACATCGCCCTCATCGACGCGGACGGTGAACGCACCTTCGTCACCGTCTTCGGCGCCGAAGCGTCGCTTACCGACATGCACGGGGTCGAGGTCGCGGCCGGCGACCTGCTGCACGTGTCCGGCTACGGGCTGCTCGAGCGCACCAATGCGAGCGTGATCGCGCCGTGGCTCGCGGAGGTCGCGGAGGGCGTCGTGATGCTGCTCGATCCGGGCCCGCTGTGTGGCGACATCCCCCCCGGCGTGCTTGCTCGTCTGAAGAGCCGAGTCGACTGGTTCAGCTGCAACCTGCGCGAGGCTCGACTGCTGACCGGACAGGTGGATGCCGCGGCAGCAGCCACCGCGCTCGCCGGCGAATGGCGATCCGTCGTCGTCAGGCTTGGCGCGGAGGGCTGCCTCGTGGCGCCCGCCGAGCAGCCCGGTCACGCGGTGCAGCTCGCGCCCGCCGAGCAGCCCGGAGACGTCGTGCGGGTCATCGCTGTCCCCGGGTTCGCGGCGACGGTGGTCGACACGAACGGGGCCGGGGATGCGCACGTCGGCGCGTTCCTCGCTGCGCTCGCTGCCGGGCATCCGCCGCTCGTGGCAGCGCGTCGCGCGAACGCCTGCGCGGCGATCGCGGTGGGTCGCCCTGGTCCCATCTCGGCGCCGACTACCGTCGAGGTCGACGCGCTGCTGGCCGAGCGCCCGGCCTGACCCGCTCGTCCCGGTCACCGCTCTTCTCTGCCGGCCACGCAGCGCGTGCGACGTACCGCGTGCCACGCAGCGCGTGCGGCGCATAGCCCGTAACTCATGCTGTTTGCCCAGAATCCCCGATTTCGGCCCTGAAAGGGGCTCTGGCGCGCAAACTGCATGAGTTGTGCACCGCAGTGGTCGCGGGCGGGCGCGCGGGGTGTGCATCAGGCCGAGGAGCGCGCCGGCCACAGACCCTCAGTTGAGCGCGGGCGCCTCTGGACGGGTCATGAAGGCCATCAAGAGGTATGGGAGATACTCACGCGACACGACCGCGGTGAGGATCCGGAAGCCGAGATCGACACCGAGGGCGCGTCTGCGGTGCCGGCAGTTCCATCGGGTCACGATCCGACATCCACATGAGCACACCCTACCGAGCGCATAACTCCTGCAGTTTGCCGAGAAGTACCCGATTCGAGCCCGAAATAGGGGCCGTGCCGGCAAACAGCAGGAGTTATGCGCCGGGGCGGGGGTGCCGGGACGGGCAGGAAAGCAGAGCACGGCGAGTGCTGGCCGTGCGCGGCGCACATCCGGGGTACCGGCCCGCGCCGCCCGCTGATAAACTCGTCACTGTCGCGACTGGCGTTGAGGTGGGTATCCACCGGGGAGCGACTGCTCCTCACGCGCAGGTTCGAACGGCGGTCTTCCCTCACGAAGATGGTCGCGAAGACGCGGCGGTGGGGCACCAGATTCGGCCGTTCGCCTGGGCCGAACCGGATCCTCTCTATTCATCCGGTCCGATCCAGGAGACAGCCCATGTCACTACAAACAGCAACGTCGACAGAAACCGCAATAAAGCTCCCCACCACGTTCTCGGATCCGCTTTCGAGCGTCGACCCGGAAATCGCCGCGGTTCTCGAGCAGGAACTCGGCCGCCAGCGCGGAACCCTCGAGATGATCGCGAGTGAGAACTTCGTCTCGCGCGCCGTGCTCGAGTCGCAGGGCTCAGTGCTTACGAATAAGTACGCGGAGGGATATCCGGGCCGCCGCTACTACGGTGGCTGCGAGTTCGTCGACATCGCCGAGACCCTCGCGATCGAGCGCGCGAAGAGCCTGTTCGGCGCGGAGTTCGCGAACGTCCAGCCGCACTCCGGCGCGACCGCGAACGCGGCAGTCTTGGCCGCGATCGCGACCCCCGGCGACACCATCCTCGGCCTCGAGCTCGCCCACGGCGGGCACCTCACCCACGGGATGAAGCTGAACTTCTCCGGCAAAATCTATAATGCCACCGCCTACGGCGTCGACCCGGAGACATTCCTCGTCGATATGGATGTGGTGCGCGAGAGGGCACTCGAGCACCGTCCGACGGTGCTCATCGCCGGGTGGTCGGCGTACTCCCGGCAGCTCGATTTCGCCGCGTTCCGCTCTATTGCCGACGAGATCGGCGCGAAGCTCTGGGTCGACATGGCGCATTTCGCGGGTCTCGTCGCCACCGGCCTGCACCCCTCGCCCATTCCCTATGCGGATGTCGTCTCGACGACGGTGCACAAGACCCTCGCCGGTCCGCGGTCGGGTCTCATTCTCAGCCGCGACATGGAGCTCGCCAAGAAGCTGAACTCGGCCGTCTTCCCTGGACAGCAGGGTGGACCGCTCATGCACGTCATCGCCGCGAAGGCGACGGCGTTCAAGCTCGCCGCTGAGCCGGAGTTCAGGAATCGCCAGGAGCGCACCGTCCGCGGAGCCCGGCTGCTCGCCGAGCGTCTCACGGCGTCGGATGCGAAGGCCGCCGGCATCGATGTGCTCACCGGCGGAACCGACGTGCACCTCGTGCTCGTCGACCTGCGCACCTCAGACATCCACGGCCAGCAGGCGGAAGACATCCTGCACGCGGTCGGTATCACCGTGAACCGCAACTCCGTTCCGTTCGACCCGCGCCCGGCGATGACCCCTTCGGGCGTTCGCATCGGCACGGCCGCGCTCGCCACCCGCGGCTTCGACGACGCCGAATTCACCGAGGTCGCCGATATCATCGCCGCCGCGCTGATGCCGGATCCGGATGTCGCGGCTCTCCGCTCGCGCGTGCTCACCCTCACCGACGGCTACCCCCTGTACCCCGGCCTGACGTCGCCCGGAACCTGGGCCTGAACCCCCTCTGCTGCGGCTGAAGTACGCGAATCGGCCCTTCCGGTCGCCAATAAAGCGTGGATTGGCGCACGTCGCGGCCGCAAGTCCGAAATAGGCGAATCTGAACTGGAGACACCCATGACAGCCACACCCGTCGACGGGGTCGCGACCGCGGCGACCGTGCGCTCCGAGCTCGTCGACCGCATCGCGGCGCTGAAAGCCCGCGGAATCTTCCCCGGCCTCGGAACGCTGCTCGTCGGAGCCGATCCCGGATCGCTCTCCTACGTCGCAGGCAAGCATCGCGACTCGCTTGAGCTCGGCATCGAGTCGGTGCGCGTCGACCTTCCGGAGACCGCGACATCCGACGAGATTCGGGCGGCCATCCTCGCTCTGAATGCCGATCCGATCGTCACCGGGTACATCATCCAGTTGCCGCTTCCGGCGGGGATCGACGAGAATGCGATGCTCGAACTGATGGATCCGGCGAAGGATGCGGATGGTCTCCACCCGATGAACCTCGGACGCCTCGTGCTCGGCGTCGCCGGTGAGCTTCACTCCCCGCTGCCGTGCACTCCGGCCGGGATCGTCGAGCTGCTGCAGCGCTACGACGTGCCGATCGCCGGAAAGCGGGTCGTCGTGATCGGGCGCGGGTTGACGGTCGGTCGTCCGCTCGGTCTGCTGCTCACCAGGAAGGGCATCGATGCGACCGTCGTGCTCGCTCACTCTCGCACGGCGGACCTTTGCGATGAGGTGCGTCGAGCGGATATCGTGGTTGCCGCGGTGGGCGTGCCCGGCCTCGTGAAGGCGGACTGGGTGAAGCCCGGGGCCGCCGTGCTCGACGTGGGGATCACCCGGGTGCTCATTCCGGAGACGGGCAAGGCGAAGCTGATCGGCGATGTGGATCCGGCCGTCGCCGAGGTCGCCGGGTTCCTGTCGCCGGTTCCGGGCGGGGTCGGACCGATGACGCGGGCGATGCTGATGAGCAACGTCGTGGCCGCGGCCGAGAGGCTCTGATGGCGAAGTCTCGCACGACGCCGACGCGCGAGACGCACAAGTACGGGGATCTCGACAGGCTCGATCAACGAGAAGGAGGGCGAGAGAACCGCGACGGTGAGGATCGCGACAAGCTCGATCAACGAGAGCCGCGCGAAGCGCTGCTTCACGCGCTGCTCGACCAAAGCCTCGTCGGGCACTTCGCGTTCGTGGAGCACGGGCAGCCGCGGGTGATGCCCATCGCGATAGTGCGCGACGGCAGCGACATCCTGCTGCACGGTTCGACGGGGTCGCCCTGGATGCGACTGCTCTCGACGGGGGTGCCCGTCGCGCTGTCGGTGGCAGAGCTCGATGCCATCGTGGTGGCCCGCTCGGCCTTCGAGTCGTCGATGCGGTTTCGCAGCGCCGTGCTCTTCGGCACCTGCTCGACGGTCATCGACAGCGAGAAGGCCGCCGCCCTCGACCTCGTCACCGACGGACTAGTTCCCGGGCGCTCGGCCGAGGTGCGGCCGAGCACGGCACGAGAGCTCGCGGCGACACTCGTGCTGCGGATGTCTGTTGAGGAGTGGTCCCTGAAGGTGTCAGACGGGTGGGCTGATGACGGCGCACCCGACATCGCCGGCGACGCGTGGGCCGGAGTGGTGCCGCTGCGCCGAGGGCACGAAAATCCGCAGCCGGCACCTGACCTCAGGGCAGGTATCCCGGTTGCCCCATCCGTCATGACACTGGTGCAGGGCTACTCGCCCGAGTAGCCGATGCCGCAGATCTTGCCGCTCTGTGCGGCGCTCGGGTTCCAGCCGTTGACGGACGCCACATCCGCCGCGATGGCGAGCGGGGTCAGCGTCACGGTGCAGGCTTCGATGGTCGCGCTCGAACCGTCCGTGATGCCGAACCCGTAGTAGCCGTAGCGCCAGAGGCCGGCATCCGGTGCCGGGGTACCGCTCTCGAAGTCGGCGATGGCCGATGCGGCGCCGGAGCTCGACCAGGTGTAGCCGCCGTAGCACGGCTGGCTGGGGTCGACCGGGACGAGGCCTTTCCCGGTCGCCGACTGGGCGAAGTTCGCGCTTCCGACCGCGACCTGCATCGAGGAGACGAAGGGCTTGCCGCTTGTGCTGCTGGCGAGACTGATGGGCACGAGGATCGCGCCGTTCGTCTCGAGGGATGCGGTGGTGATCGGGGTACCGCCGACGCCGGCGCCGCACTGGGCGATGAAGGTCGTCTCGAGTGGTTTCGCGGCGACGTCGCTGTAGGGCACCGGCTTCTGCACGGTCATTCGGATGCCGATGGTGCTTCCGTCTTTTCCGCGCACGTTCGCCGAGATGGTGAAGAGCGCGTCGACGGGCTTCGGTGGGGGAGTCGCCGTCGCCGTGGCAGACCTGGTCGGCTTCGGCGTCGTCGCCCCATTCGGTGTCGCTCCACCCGATGTGCACCCGGTGAGCAGGATGGCGGCGACTGCGGCGACGAGAAGGATGCGCGCTGTCGCAGTTCGCACTGCAGAGGTTCTCATGGCGTCCCCTCGGCTCGATGCTGACCTTCAGTACTCTCGCGACGCACCGTGTGCCGCCGCAACGACGAACGTATCAGGCACACCGTAACCATGTTCTGCGAAAGCACCGTCAATCGCAACCTGCACCCGCGAGAGGTCTTCGGTCGCGACGAGGGCGATGGCCGCTCCTCCGAAACCGCCGCCGGTCATCCGCGCCCCGATCGCGCCGTTGGCCTGCGCGGTCTCGACGGCGAGGTCGAGTTCGGCGATGGAGATCTCGAAGTCGTCGCGCATGGAGCGATGGGAGGCGTCGAGCAGGTCGCCGATGCTCCGAGGCCCCCCGCTCGCGAGCGCGGCCACCGTGTCGAGCACGCGCTGGTTCTCGGTGACGACGTGCCGGACGCGCCGGAACGTGATGTCGTCGAGCTCGGCGCGCGCCCGGGGGAGGTCGTCGATGCCGAGGTCGCGCAGTGAGTCGACCCCGAGCATCCGTGCTCCGAGTTCGCAGGATGCCCGTCGTTCGGCATAGCCGCCGGTCGCGTGTTCGTGCTTGATCCCGGTGTCCATGATGAGCACGACGAGTCCGGCGTCGGCGAGGCCCAGTTCGATGATCCGGGATTCGAGGCTGCGGCAGTCGAGGAAGACGGCGCAGTCTTTCTCGCCGAGAAGGGAGGCCGACTGGTCCATGATGCCGGTCGGTGCGCCGACGGCCTCGTTTTCGGCGAGCTGCCCGACCCGGGCGAGCGCCGGGCGATCGAAGCCGAGCTGCCAGACGTCGTTGAGGGCGAGGGCGACGGCGCTCTCGATCGCCGCCGACGACGACAGCCCCGCGCCGACGGGCACGTTCGACTCGATGAAGATATCGAATCCGGGCACGGCGGCGAGATCCGCGCCGCCGGCACCGAGCGCCCACGCGGCACCGAGCGCCCACGCGACGCCGAGCGGATACGCCGCCCAGCCGTCGAGAACGGACGGATCGAGCGCCGAGAGGTCTATCTCCACAACCTCGTCGGCGAAAGAACTGGCGACCCGCGCGACGCGGTCGTCGCGCAGGGCGAGCGCGACGACGGTGCGGCGATCGATGGCGAAGGGCAGCACGAAGCCGAGGTTGTAGTCGGTGTGCTCGCCGATCAGGTTGACCCGGCCCGGCGCCGACCAGAGGCCACTCGGCTCGTACCCGAAGGTCGCTAGGAACCCGGCGGTGGTGCCGTCGCGGATGTCGGAACCGTAGTTGTCAGAAACTGGGAGGTCGGTCATGCCGGCTCTCCCACCGTCTCGAGGGCGGCCCGAAGGCGCGATGCGGTCTGCTCCGGGGTCACGTCGCCGATCCAGGCGCCCATCGCCGATTCCGACCCGGCCAGGTATTTCAGTTTGTCTTCCGCCCGGCGGGGTGACGTGATCTGGAGCATGAGACGGATGTCGTCGCGCCCCCGATCCACCGGCGCTTGGTGCCACGCCGCGATGTAGGGGCTCGGCGTCTTGTAGAGCGCGTCGACGGCGCGAAGCAGCCGGAGGTACATCCCGGCGAGCTCGTCGCGCTCCTCGTCGGTCGTGCCGGCGAAGTCGGCGATGTGACGGTTCGGCAGAAGGTGGATCTCGATCGGCCAGCGGGCGGCGAAGGGCACATATGCCGTCCAGTGCGCGCCGGCGAGCAGCATCCGCTCCGAGGATCGTTCGAATTCGAGGATGCCCGTGAAGAGTCCGGCGCCGAATCTCTCGATCGAGTCGAGCAGCCGCAGCGTGCGCGGCGTGATGTACGGGTAGGCGTAGATCTGGCCGTGCGGGTGGTGCAGCGTCACCCCGATCGCCTCACCGCGGTTCTCGAACGGGAACACCTGGCGGATGCCCGGCAGTGCGGACAGCGCCGCAGTTCGAGCGCACCAGGCCTCGATGACGGTGCGCGCGCGCGACCGCGACAGCGAGCCGAACGAGCCGGTGGTCTCCGGGCTGAAGCAGACGACCTCGCAGCGCCCGATTGATTCCCTGGTGCGGCCGAGACCGATATCGGTCAGTTCGGAATCGCTGTACTCGTCGCCGGTCGTCGGTCCGAACGAGGGCGAACGGTTCTCGAAGACGGCGACATCGTAGAGATCGGGAACCTCGGAAGGGTTGTTGACGGTCGCCGGGGCGAGCGGATCCTGGTCGGCCGGTGGGAGGAAGACGCGATTCTGCCGGGCGGCGGCGATCGAGATCCAGTCTCCGGTGAGCGGATCCTGCCGCATCGTCGCGGTCGTCGGCCGCGGGTCGAGCGCTCGCGCATCGGGCTTCCGCTCAGCCGGGAGTGTCGTGTCGGCATCGTCGAAGTAGATGAGTTCGCGGCCGTCGGCCATTGTGGTCGGGCGCGCGACGATGGGGGGCATGATTCTCTCCGGACGAGTTTCGAAAACGTCAAAATAGTAGTCAATATTGACAAGAAAACACAAGTAATCGAAGCTTTACGCATGACCGGTCCCGTGGAGTCGCCTCCGGCAGCCGCGCGCCGCGAGCAGATGCTGCTGCTCATCGAGCAACAGGGCTTCGCGCGGGTGTCGCAGTTGAGCCTCCACTTCGGTATCTCCGAGGTAACGGTGCGGGGCGACCTCGCCGCTCTCGCCGCCTCGTCGGCCGTGAAACGGGTGCACGGTGGGGCGCTTGCCGAGGCGCAGGCGACGACGACCCAGGAGCGCGCATTCGAGCTGTCGATGCTCTCAGCAAGCGATGAGAAACAGCGCATCGGTGCGCGTGCGGCCGCGATGGTCGAGTCCGGGCAGGCGATCGTGTTGGATGTCGGGACCACGACCACCGCGATCGCGGCGGCGCTGCTCGCCCGCACCGAACTGCACGACGTCGTCATCATCACCAACGCCCTCAACATCGCCCTCGTGCTCGAGCCGGTCATCCCGCGCTTCACGGTGGTCGTCACCGGCGGAACCCTTCGTCCACTGCAGCACTCCCTCGTCGACCCGCTGGCCGGCGCGGTACTCGAGCACATCAGGGCCGACATCGCGTTCATCGGATGCAGCGGGGTCGACGCCGTCGCCGGCATCACCAACATCAACCTCCCCGAGGCCGACGCCAAGCGGCGGATGATCCGTGCCGCCACCCGCAGCATCGTCGTGGCCGACAGCACGAAACTCGGCGTCACCCACCTCAGTCGGGTGGCGCCGCTCAGCGAGATCGATACCCTCGTCACGGGCGCGGAGGCTGAGGAGCCGGCGGTCCGTACGCTCACCGACGCCGGTCTCGTCGTCGTTCGTTCAGCGGAAAGCGGATAACACCATGCGAAACCCGACAGGACAGCAGTTCGAGCTCCGCCTCGGAACGGCCCGGGCGGTCATCACCCAGGTCGCCGCGAGCATCCGTGAATTCTCGATCGACGGGCAACATCTGACCGAGCCCTACGGAACCGACGTACGGCCTCCGTTCGGCACCGGGATCGTGCTCGTTCCGTGGCCCAACCGAATCGAAGACGGCTCCTGGACGCACGACGGTGAGCAGCAGCTTCTCGACCTCACCGAGCCCGAGCTGCACAACGCCCTCCACGGGCTGCTTCGCGATCGGCCCTACGATCTCGTTTCCCAGTCCGAGAGTTCGGTCACGCTCGCCGCGACGGTCTTCCCGACTCGCGGCTACCTGTTCGAACTCGAGACGACCGTGCGCTACGAGCTGCTGGCGAACGAACTGCGAGTCACGCATGTACTACGCAACGCCGGGGAGGATGCCGCCCCGGTCGCGGTCGGGACGCATCCGTTCTTCCGCATCGGAGACATCCCGACCGAGGAGTTGACGCTCACCATTGCGGCCGGAACGCGATTCGAGACGGATGGCCGCCTCAACCCGGTCTCCGGCGGTCCGGTCGACGGCAGCCCCGTCGACGGCACCCGCTTCGACCTGCGCGCCGGCCGACTCATCGCCGACCTCGAACTTGACGACGCCTTCGGCGACGTGCGGACCGAGGGCGGCGAGATCCGATCCCGCCTCACCGCACCGGACGGCCGTTGGGTCGAACTCTGGCAGCAGCCGGACTTCCCCTATGTCCAGGTCTTCACGACGCGCATCTACCCGCGGGACGGCGGAACGCCGACGGCCACCGCCGTCGCCATCGAGCCGATGACCGCGCCGCCGAACGCCTTCAATTCGGGAACAGGACTCCGCTGGCTGCAGCCTCGGGAGACCTGGTCGCTGTCCTGGGGCATCCGGTACTCTGGATTTCGCTAGGGGAATACGTCCCCTCACCGGTTCGATCGCCGGAAGGACCCCATGGCTATAACGACTCCACCGAGCGTGCCGGCCCGCGAGCCGAGCAGGGCCGATCTCCGGCGGTGGCGCCAATACCTCGCCGATGAACGCGCCGAGGCCACCGTCTACCGCGACCTGGCCGGGCGTCGAACGGGGGAGGAGCGCAGCATCCTTCTCGCGCTCGCCGAGGCGGAAGGTCGCCACGAGGACCACTGGAAAGAGCTGCTCGGCGACAATGTCGGCAAGCCGCGCCGGGGGGATACCCGCACCCGGTTGCTCGGGTTCCTCGCGCGTCGATTCGGATCCGTCTTCGTGCTCGCGCTCGCCCAGCGCGCCGAGGCACGCTCGCCGTATGAGTCGGATTCGGATGCCACCCGCGCGATGGCAGCGGACGAACGCATCCACGGGGAGGTCATCCGCGGTCTCGCCACCCGCGGCCGCAACCGACTCTCTGGCACGTTCCGTGCGGCCGTGTTCGGCGCGAACGACGGCCTCGTCTCGAACCTCGCCCTCACCATCGGCGTCAGCGCGAGCGGGGTCGAGACCCATTTCGTGCTCATCACCGGCATCGCCGGTCTCCTGGCCGGCGCGCTGTCGATGGGGGCCGGGGAATATGTGTCGGTGAGGTCGCAGCGGGAACTTCTGGAGGCATCCACGCCCGATCCGGAGAGCGATCGTGCGCTGCCGAACCTCGACGTCGATTCGAACGAGCTGAGCCTCGTCTACCGGGCACGGGGGATGACCGAGGAGGAGGCCGATGGGCACGCGGCCGAAGTGCTTCGGGACAACACGCTCGTCGTCACCGAGGAGGTCGACGAACACGAGGCCATCGGCACCGGTTTCGGTGCGGCCCTGTCGAGTTTTTGCTTCTTCGCATCGGGAGCGATCATCCCGATCATCCCCTACCTCTTCGGCCTCGGCGGCCTGCCGGCCATCCTCGTCGCCGCCGTTCTGGTCGGTGTCGCGCTTCTCGGAACCGGCGCGGTCGTCGGCGTGCTCTCCGGCGGGCCACCGCTGCGACGCGCACTTCGCCAGTTGTTCATCGGCTACGGGGCGGCCACCGTCACCTACCTCCTCGGACTGCTGTTCGGCACCGGTTCGGCCGGCTGACGCTGCTCACTCGGTGCCGGCCGCGGGCTACCGCAACTCGCCGAGCACGCTCACCGGAAACCGCCCAGTGGCGTCGGATGCATCGGCACTGATCAGGGCGCCGAAACTCATCGGTGACCGCACCGAGGCCAGCCAGTGCTCGTCGAACGGCACGACGATGACCCGTTCGCCCATCGCGAATCTGTCGCCGTCGAGGTAGTGCACGTGGTCGGCACCGTGGTCGATCACGAAGTAGCGCCGGAGTTGACGGCGCGAGACGGTCAGGGCGAACTGGAGGCGGTCATCCGTGCCCGTGCCCTCGATCAGCATGGTGAGGGTCAGCGGCGCGGCATCGATCGACAGTGGCTGGTCGAGTCGAAATCGCATCCAGACCTGCTTCCATCCGCT
>JAYVNU010000231.1:0-3804 GCA_043758345.1 Lacisediminihabitans sp. | reverse complement strand
TCTGGTCGGTCAGCGTCGGGGCAACGCAGAACGGGCAAGCGGTCTCATGTGGCTCGGGACCGGCCTCGATGTAGACCATCCGGTGCGGTGTCCAGAGCCGTTGGAAGGCATCCGGGACCGCGGCGAAGTCGCGAGAGGACTCGACCTCCATCAGACCTGCGCCCTCGTGGCGATAGCCGTGGTGATCCGCTCGATGGCCTCGGCGATCGGAATACCGTTCTCTTGCGTGCCGTCACGGAAACGGAAGCTGACAGCATCCGCTGCACGATCCTCCTCCCCGGCGATCAACTGGTACGGGACCTTCGCCTTGGTGTGCGTGCGGATCTTCTTCGGCATCCTGTCGCTCGAGTGATCGACCTCCGCGCGAACACCGACAGCTTTCAGCTGGGCGATGACGCCGTCGAGGTACGGACCGTACTCCTCGGCGACCGGGACGCCGACGACCTGCACCGGCGCGAGCCAGACCGGGAAGGCACCGGCATAGTGCTCGAGAAGGATGGCGAAGAATCGTTCGATCGAGCCGAGGAGGGCACGATGGATCATCACCGGCTGCTGGTGGGTCCCGTCGGCGGCGGTGTACTCGAGGCCGAATCTCTCCGGCTGGTTGAAGTCGAGCTGCACCGTGGAGAGCTGCCAGGTGCGCCCGATCGCGTCGCGGGCCTGCACCGAGATCTTGGGCCCATAGAACGCGGCACCCCCCGGGTCGGAGACGAGTTCGACGCCGGATTCCGTCGCCACCTGGCGAAGGGTCTCGGTCGCGTCATCCCAGGCCCGGTCCGAACCGACGTACTTGTCCGGATTCTTGGTGGAGAGCTCCAGGTAGAAGTCGTCGAGACCATAGCCGCGAAGAGTCTCGAAGACGAAGTCGAGCTGGCTGGAAATCTCCTCCTTCACCTGCTCGGGCGTGACGTAGATATGCGCATCGTCCTGGGTGAGCCCACGCACGCGGGTGAGTCCCGACAGCGTTCCGCTCTTCTCGTAGCGGTATACGGTGCCGAACTCCGCCAACCGAAGCGGCAACTCGCGGTAACTGCGTCCGCGAGCACGGAATATCAGGTTGTGGAACGGACAGTTCATGGGCTTCAGGTAGTAGTCCTGGCCCTGGCGGGTCACGTGGCCCTCGTCGTCCACTTCCTCGTCGAGGTGCATCGGCGGGAACATGCCGTCTTTGTACCACTGCAGGTGCCCACTGGTCTCGAACAGCGCGCCCTTCGTGATGTGTGGCGAGTAGACCTGTTCATACCCGTTCGCGACGAGCCGTTCCCGCATGTAGTTCTCGATCTCGGCGCGGATGATCCCGCCCTTCGGGTGGAAGACCGCCAGGCCGGATCCGATCTCGTCGGGGAAGGAGAATAGGTCGAGCTCCGCCCCGAGCTTGCGATGATCGCGTTTGGCCGCTTCCTCCTGCCGCGTGACGTAGGCGCGCAGATCGTCCTTGGTGGCCCAGGCGGTGCCGTAGATGCGCTGAAGCTGCTTGTTCTTCTCCGAGCCACGCCAGTAGGCCGCGGCGCTGCGGGTGAGGGCGTAGCCATTGCCGATCATCCGGGTCGACGGGAGGTGCGGGCCGCGGCAGAGGTCTTTCCAGACCGTCTCCCCGGTGCGCGGGTCGACGTTGTCGTAAATGGTGAGCTCTGCTCCGCCGACCTCGACACTCTCGTTGTCATCCGTTCCGCCTGCGCCTTCGGTCGGGTGTCCCTTGAGGCCGATCAGCTCGAGCTTGTACGGTTCGTGTGCAAGCTCGGCGCGCGCCTCGTCTTCGGTAACGACACGTCGGACGAAACGCTGTCCGGCCTTGATGATCCGCTCCATCGCCCTGTCGACCGCCTTGAGGTCTTCCGGGGTGAGGGGGGTCTCGACATCGAAGTCGTAGTAGAAGCCGTCGGTGATCGGAGGTCCGATCCCGAGTTTCGCCTCGGAGTTGATCGACTGCAAGGCCTGGGCGGCGACGTGAGCGGCCGAATGGCGGAGGATGCTGAGACCGTCGCTCGAGGAGATGAGCACCGGCTCGACCATAGTTCCGGAGTCCACGGATGCGGCAAGATCCAGAAGTTTTCCATCGACCCGCATCGCGACGATCGAGCGGTCGGAGAAGAGTTCGAAACCGGTGGACCGCTGCGTCGCCGTGACGGTCTCGGTCCCCGAAGTCTGAGCTGGGGGAGCGGATTCCGGGGTTGGCGAGTCAGACACTGGTGTGGTGCTCCTTCGATACAGGTGGACGTTCTCCCACTGTACCGGCGCACATCCGGCGCTCCGGATGACCGTCACTGCCTTCGCGAGGCGTCAGCCGAAGAACCAGCGTCTTTTGCGAGGGGCGAGGGCACGATCGACGGCGGAATGGATGTCGAGGGCCGTCGCAACCGCGAACTCGACCGGCGAGGCGAGCGCCGCCCCGATGTCCGCCGTGCGCTCTGGATGAGGTGCGCGCGCGGTAGCGACGAGAACGGTTCCGTTCGCCTGGTCGCGCACCGGCATCCAGTTCTCCTCTCTATAAAGCGAATGCGGCCCATGCCGCACGAGCTCGTGATCGACCCACTCTGCGTCCAGATCGACGATCGCGATTCCCCACGATCGCGACATCACACGTCTCAGCAGGTCGGCCTCGACGATTCCCGCCGTCACCAGTGTCTCGTCGAGATGCGTACCGGATTCCCTCCCGCGGGCGCGCGCAAGGTCGAGCTGATCCTGTGTGACCAGCCCGGACTCGAGGAGGAGAACGGAGAATGCATCCCTCCGAGCCGGAGTTCGCTCCGCGGTCGTCATGCTCTCAAGCGTGGCGGTGGGCGCCCCGTCCGACAACACCCCAGTCCGCGTGGCATCCGCTCACGGGAGGACCGGGCGGGGCCTTTACAGTACTGATGCGGAGCGCAGATGCAAGCCCTCGTTGTGAGGACTGTCCTTCGTCATCCCCGTTGATAATCTATGGGTGTTGTCCAAGTCCCCGACAGCGAAAACAGTCTGGGGGAGACGAAATGAGCCGTATGGAGAGCCGAGAATCAGCGGGAATCCCGACGCTTGAGATCTTGATCGCTCGAGTTCGCGAGGGTGACAAGAGAGCATTCGCCGATTTCTACGATCAGATCTCATCGCGGGTATTCGGACTGATCAAGGGAATTCTCCGTGACCCGGCGCAGTCGGAGGAAGTCGCGCAGGAAGTCTTTCTCGAGATCTGGCAGACTGCGTCGCGCTTCGATGAGGGCAAAGGCCGGGTGCTCTCCTGGGTGTTGACCATGGCACGCCGCCGCGCAATCGACCGGGTTCGAGCATCCCAGGCAAGCCGCACCCGAGACGAGAAGATCGGCTTGCGGAACATCGACGTGAGCTTCGATTCCGTCGCCGAATCCGTCGAGGTGCGCGTCGAACATCAGCGGGTCGTTCAAGCGATGGACTGGTTGACCGACCTGCAGCGCGAAGCGATCGAACTCGCGTATACGGGCGGGTACTCGCAGGCGGAGGTCGCCGAGTTGCTGAATGTGCCGGTCGGTACCGTGAAGACGCGACTGCGGGACGGCCTCATCCATTTGAGAGCTGAACTCGCCGCGACCGCCTGAGCCGCCTGCGCGATTTTATTTCGAGGTTACCTCAAATAATAGCAAGATCGAAGATGAACTTCTCGTGCTGTGATCCGGTCGGAAAGGCGCGCGGGTCCGACGGGTGTGGTTCCCTGGCGGGTCCGCATTTTTTGTGGATCGCCGTGCGATCAGGCCATCCACAGGGTGTTGCAATCCGAGCACGACCAGAGAGCGTGGCCGTCGATATCTGTGCGGGTCATCGCGACCCCGCAATCCGGACAGCCTGGAATCGTCG
>JAYVNU010000230.1:0-11696 GCA_043758345.1 Lacisediminihabitans sp. | reverse complement strand
CGGGGCACGATCGTTCGCTGGTCGAGCACGTGCGTTCGCTGATGGCGGCCGGGACGCGTCCCGGTGATATCGGCATTCTGGCGTCGACGACGTGGGCCACCTCTGCTATTTCCGCTGCATTATCGACAGCCGATATCCCATCGATCAATCTGCTGAAGTACGACGGATGTCCGGTGAACGCGGTGAAGGTCGGCACCATCAAGCGTGCGAAGGGTCTCGAATTCAAGCACGTGCTCGTTGCTCGCACGCCAGCAGTTCTGTTGGAGCCCCAGGGAGTGGATGTCGACGCAGCCGCCAGCGAGCGTCGCGCGCTCGACCGCCGCGAGTTGTATGTGGCGATGACTCGGGCGCGGGATGGGTTGTGGGTGGGGGTCGCGTAGCTGCCCGCGCCTGACGTACGCCATTCGAGCCTTCGCGAGGGTGATGAAGGACGGATTGGCGTACTTCGGTTAGCGAATCAGCTCCGTTCGATCGTGGGATTGCCACGCGACATCCGCTCCCTCTCACCGTTCGACGCCTGCCATCCGTTGCGCGCTCGCCGGACGAGATGAAGCCGAACCCCCGCGGAGGAGTAGTCGATCGACGCCACAGGCATCCCAACACTGCCCGCAGCCGGCACCCCGGTCCTCTCCCGGCACCACCGAAACGCAGGAGATACTCGGTATTTCGAGCAAAAAGTACCTTTATTGCGGGAAATTCCGAGTATCTCCTGCGTTTCAGGTGGGGAGAGTCGGCCAGCTGGGGTCGCGTCGGAGAGGAGGACGCGTCGGTCCGGTCGACTGAGTCGATTTGTTGGGGCGGGCAGAGCGAGACGTGTTCGGTCGACATGGCGAGGGGAGCAACATCCAATGCCACACGCAATGCCGCCGATCTAAAGTTTGGGCATGCACATTGACGACCCGACCATTACGAACGCCGACCGCTACGTGCTGCTCTGGGAGAACGAGTTCGTTCGCGTGCTCGATTATCAGGATGTTCCGGGAATGGAGACAACACCGCACCGGCATCCGAACAGCGTCATGGTCACGCTCACCGACTTCGATCGCACTTTGTTTACTGAGTCGGCAGAGCGGGATATTCGGCTCACGGTCGGCCAGGTCGTCTGGCTGCCTGCACAAGTTCACGCCGGCAGGAATATCGGTACCACGCCGACCCACACCATCCTCATTGAGCTGAAAGGAGCCGCAGCCGGCGAGCTCGGGGGTACCGCACTCGGGCCAGCGGTGTGAAGACGGATGAAGCCGGTGAACCAGTCGCTCATGCTCGTGAGCTCGCACTGCGGCAGTTGCCGTCCGGGCACGCCCACGGAATGCGCATGACGTAGGTGAATCGGGCCTTCGCGAAGGCGTTTAAGGGCGGATTGGCGTATTTTGGCTAGCGAATGAGTTCTGCTCGCTCGTGGGATCGCCACGCGACATCCGCGGTCCAGGCCGTGGCGTCTGCCCGCGACGCCAGCGCGAGGCACAGGCGGCCCGCCAACGACAGGCCGCTTCCCCTCTTCTACAGTTCGGCGGCGGCCTCGGCATCTACCTCTGAGACGGTCTCGATCGTCAACGGATAGCTGAGAAGCAGCGCCCGACTCAGAGCCCACTCGTCGCCGGATGCTCGAATCTTCTGGGCGACCTCCGACCAGTTGGCCGCACCGCAGACTCCGCCAACTTCCAACTGCCGCTCGACGACGGCCGCCCCGGGTTCGTCGTAAAGAAAGGCGAGCAGTGCCGAGGAATCGAACACGTTCACTCTGATTCCGGCGCTTCTTCTTGGACTGCTGCGGCCCGCCGATCGGCGAGAAGTGAATCAACCACACCCGCCGCCTTGTTGCGCGAGCGCACCAGCGCGATCAATTCGCGTCGGGTGCCGACGAACAGTCCATCATCGGTCTCGACTGCCACGAGGGTCGTGCCCTCGGCCCACTTGAGCTTCTGCCTCAGCTCGATCGGCAGCACGATTCGAGCCCGGTCGCCTACTGTGAAACTATAACTACCACTTACTTGTGGAGAGCACCACTTCCGTCTACTTTCTCCCACTCATCGATCGGGTGGATTGTCCCCGGGGCGGGAGAGCGCGACGCCCCTGTCACCGGTGTCTGCGAAGCTTGCCCGTGTGACCATCACCGCACCGACCGACGCCCGAGAACGCGCCCTGGGCCTCCTTCGCACGCTCGTCGGACGAGACGACGCAGACTTCCACGATGGACAGTACGAGGCCATTGAAGCTCTCGTCGACCAGCGCAGCCGCGCGCTCGTGGCCCAGCGCACCGGATGGGGCAAGTCCGCGGTGTACTTTATCGCGACGCTGCTGCTGCGACGCGAGGGGTCCGGCCCGACGATCCTCGTGTCGCCGCTACTCGCGCTCATGCGGGATCAGATCGCCGCGGCATCCAGAGCCGGAGTGCGTGCCGTCGCCATCAACTCGACGAACGCGCACGAGTGGGGAGATATCCGGCGGATGCTCGCCGCCGACGAAGTGGACGTACTGCTCGTCTCGCCCGAACGCCTCAACAACCCGACTTTTCGCGAAGAGCAGTTGCCGACCCTCATCGGCCGCATCGGCATGCTCGTCGTCGACGAGGCGCACTGCATCAGCGACTGGGGGCACGACTTCCGGCCCGACTATCGCCGGCTGCGCGACCTCATCGCCCAGATGCCGGCCGGGGTGCCAGTGCTCGCGACGACGGCCACCGCGAACGAGCGGGTGGTGGTGGATGTCGCGGAGCAGCTGGGTGGAGAGTCAGTCGTCACCATTCGCGGCCCGCTCGCCCGCGCTTCCCTGCGGCTCGGGGTGCTGCGCCTGCCCGATTCGCGCACCAGGCTCGGCTGGCTGCTGAGCCACATCGGTGAGCTTCCCGGTAGCGGGATCATCTACGCGCTGACGGTCTCCGCCGCCGAAGACACCGCGCGGCTGCTTCGAGATGCCGGCCACGATGTGCGCGCCTATACCGGCCAGACCGACACCCTCGAGCGCGAGGAATCCGAAGGGATGCTCAAGCGCAACGAGGTGAAAGCGCTCGTCGCCACCAGCGCCCTCGGCATGGGATTCGATAAACCCGACCTCGGATTCGTGCTGCATCTCGGCGCGCCATCCTCCCCCGTTGCCTACTACCAACAGGTCGGACGGGCGGGCCGCGCCACCGCCAACGCCGACGTTCTGCTGCTTCCCGGAGTCGAAGACGAGGCCATCTGGCAGTACTTCGCCACCGCATCCATGCCGAACGAGGAGCGCGCAACCGCGGTGCTCGAAGCGCTGAATGCGAACGGCGGGCCACTCTCGACGCCGGCGTTGGAGTCTCGGGTCGACATCCGCCGAACACCGCTCGAACTGCTGCTCAAAGTGCTCGACGTCGACGGCGTCGTGCAGCGCGTCAAGGGGGGTTGGATCGCGACGGGCCGAGCGTGGACCTATGACCGCGAACGCTATGAACGCATCTCTGCGGAGCGAGTCTCCGAGCAGCAGCACATGATGACGTACGAGACGACCAGCGGATGCCGCATGGAATACCTGCAGCAGGCCCTCGACGATGACACCGCCGTGCCCTGTGGTCGCTGCGATAACTGCGCGGGCGTCTGGTACCCGACCGACGTCGGCGCGTCATCCGCCGAGCTGGCGAGTTCCTCACTCGACCACGTCGGCGTCCCTGTCGAACCGCGAGCCCAGTGGCCGACCGGAGCCGACCGTCTCGGCGTCACCGTCAAGGGCAACATCAAGCCTGATGAACGTGCGCTCGAAGGCCGCGCCCTCGCCCGGCTCACCGACCTGGGCTGGGGAAACACTCTTCGACCGCTGTTCACCCCCTCCGCGACCGACGGTCCGGCCAGCCCGACCCTCGTCGCCGCGTGCACCCGCGTGCTCGGCGACTGGCCCTGGGCCGACCGCCCGGTCGCGGTGGTCTCTCTGCCGTCGGCGAAGCATCCGTTGCTTGTCGACTCGATCGCCTCGGGCCTCGCCACGGCCGGGCGACTCCGCCGGTTGGCATCGCTCGACCTCGCTGAGGGCGCTCCCGCGAGTGAATCCGGCGGAAACAGCGCCTATCGGCTGGCCTCTGTCTGGAACCGGTTCCGTGTCGGTGCCGAACTTCGGTCGCAGTTGGCAGGTCTCGATGGGCCGATTCTGCTCGTGGATGACCTGGCCGACAGCCGCTGGACCCTCACCGTCGCGGCGCGACAACTGCGCCAGGCCGGAGCGCCCGGGGTTGTGCCGTTCGTGCTCGCGCTGCGTGCGTAGGTCGGAGGTTGAGCCTGTCGAGTCCGGATGTGTCGACGGAGAAAGTCTTCGCACGCGACTGATCGCTCACCGGAATGGAGACAGCTGCACCTTCCTACTGGCCATGCGCCCATCGTGGACCTCCGAGCACAACGCTGTCGAGGAGCACAACGCTGTCGAGGAGCACAATGCTGTCGAGGAGCACAATGCTGTCGAGCCTTCACGCCGGCGGCTGCACGAAGGTTTACCGTTGATACATGCGACGTCCGATGCCAGTACTGCTACTCGCGGCCACGATCGTGATGCTCGTCGCCGGCTGCACCCCGAGCTCGTCGTCGCCGGCGGAGTCGGCTTCTGCTTCGCCGAGTCCATCCTCGTCACCTTCGCCGTCGATCACCCCTGCAGGCGGATGCCCCGCCACGCCCGACGCTTCGATGCCGACCGGCGCGACCGCGGCATCCACCATCGACGTCGACGGAGACGGACGCGCCGACCGCGAGTGGATCGCGAACGTCGGTGGCGCAACCGCGTTCGGCGTGACGACGGCCTCGGGGGCGACGTTCTCATATTCCGTGACATCCGCGTCCCCGATCCCACGCGGCGGTTTTGTCGCGAGACTGACGTCGAGCCGCGTCATCTCGATGCTCACCGACGGACGCCAGGTCTACCTGCACGTCATCTCGAATTGCGGCTTCGTGCAGCCCGCAAGCGGCGACGGCAAGCCCTATACGTTCGACCTGCAAGACCTGCGCGGCAACGGAACGGGCGTCGGATGCATCGCCGCCGACAACGGCGCGGAGGTCGTCGGCTACCAGGCGACCTCCGTCAACGGCGGCACGACGGTGAAGCAGACGATCATCCAACTGGATGCCGCTGGCACCGGCGCCAGCAACGGTGCGGTATCGATCGTGGCCACCGGAGCCGCGTCGACCTCCGCGATCGCCGTCGCGGCGAACACCGTGTCGTGCGGAAGCGTGAGCGTGGCGAGCGGCGGAGTGACGCTGACGCAGTGAATGAGGTCGCGAGTATGAGGTGCCGGGGTGTTGTTGCAGTCCGGCCCACAGTCGGCGACGTGAATTCTTCCTCCGCATCATCCCTCGCCCGTGACGCGAAAGACAGCCCGGTGCTCTCCGCGCTCGCCCGCGGTGGTTATGCCGTGAACGGACTGCTCCATATCCTGATCGGGGCAATCGCGATCGGGGTGGCAGCCGGAGTCGGGGCGAGGCCGACCGGTCGGGTGCGCTCGCGGCCCTCGCACTGTGGCAGTTTGTCTCCGCGTTCCTCGTCCGCGGATCCAACCCGAAGAAACGAGTGACCCACACCGTGAAGGAGCTGGCGAAGAGGCTCGTCTTCCTCGCCATAGCGCTCACCGCTTTCACCTTCGCTCGCGGCGGTCGAGCAGCTCCACCGGCGGTTCGACGAGCCTCAGCGGGAAGCTGCCCGCAACTCCTGGCGGGGTCTTCCTGTTGATCGCGGTCGGTATCGGAATCGGCGCGGTCGGCGTCTGTTTCGTCTACAGCGCCATCACCGAGCGCTTCACCAAAGACATCCGGGTGCCAGCAGGTAACACCGGACGCACCGTTGTCGGGCTCCGTCGGCTCGGCTACATCGCAAAGCGCATCGCGGTTGCGGTCGTCGGCATCGTGTTCGTCATTGCTGCGGCGACATCCGAATCATCGAAGGCGACGGGACTGGATGGCGCCCTCCGGTCGCTGCACACCCTCCCCTTCGGAGCGATCATCCTGATCGTGGTGGGCGCCGGGGTCATCGCCTACGGCAGGTATTGCTTCGCCCGGGCTCGGCTGGCGAAGGTGTCGCTCCATCAGCTGGGCTGAGATGTTGTCGACCGAGGAACGCCCACTCCGGCATCCTCCCGTTCGAGAGCATGGTGGCGAGCACCCCTGTCATTCCGTACTCCGGGTTGATTCCGACGGCCTCATCGAGGTAACGGCCGGCCGCGGAGCCCCTCCCGAGCGACCAGGTCAGCCAGACCAGCATGCAAAGGAGCGGTGGCCGATGTTCGTCGCTGAGCCGTGACACTATCGTGCGCAGGAGCGAGATCCCGGCCTCCATCCGGCGCGGGTCGGGGCTCGGACCGATACCGAGCATCAGGTCCCCGACATCCACTCCAGACGCTTCGAGCCGCCAGCACCCGTCGAGCCTCACGGACCTATCGAGTCGCCCGGACTCGAGTTCGCTCCACATCTCATCACCGAGCGCAGGCGTTGTCGCCCACTGCAGCATGACGTGGTCGCGAACGGGGGGCGGTTGGAGCGCGAAAGCGAGGATCGCCCCGAAGTCGTCGATCTCGTCATCGCTCCAGTGGAGAGCAGACTCGGCGAGGTACGGGATATCCGCAATCACGTCGATCGCGCAGGGGGCATCATCACGATCGCCCCGCTCGGACGCCGCCTGCAGCCGGGCATATTCAGCGAGACGTTTGCGCATTCGATCGAACTTCGCCGGATCTGCCTCGGGAAGTTTCTGGTCAGCAAAGCCGGGTCGCACGTGCTCCGCCAGCGCGGCCGAGAGCGGCGAGTCCGCGATATCGGAAAGCGGATGACCGCCCTCCCGGGGGAACGGATCGAGCAGCGAACCCCACCCGTCGGCCGCGAGGCAGAGGGATTCGCGCAACTCGAACCCGGACTGACGGATGCGACCGTTGAGGATGGCCAGCAGCCCCGCATGCGGGATCGCCTCCCCGCCGTCGAAACGGTCGTCGGTGACCACCACCGGAATGATCGCATCCGCGCTCGGAAGCTTGCAGATCATGCCGATGAGGTGCGTTGCGATGCGCTTCTGCACGGTCGCGTCGTCGGAGACTGGTAGATCCACCCGCATCGCGCCGCAGGTGCGTCTGCCGCGGAAGGCGATCAGCACGATGCTGTTACGTGGCGCGAATCCCACCAACCCCGGGAGCATCGCGAGCAGGTCGTGCGGGCCGGATGCCGTGAGGATCTCGGGAGTTGTCATGCCTCCAAGTGTCGTGATTCGGATGCCCGGCCCGGCGGAAAATCAGTGATCTGTGGAGAGATGGCGGGGTGTGGAAACTCGGCGGACGCCAGAGCGGGCGCGTGCGACCGGCAGACCGGCCATAGCTGGAGCTATGGCGCGAGGGACCCCGTTGCGCGGGGGTCCCTCGCGTGGTTCGGGGGTCCGTCGTCGGGATGCAGAGGGACCTCGACAAGGTCGACCAACGAAACAGCCGACGCTCAGGCGGCCGGCGCCGACTCCACTCGCAGTTCCGCGCCGAAGATCGCGACCAGCAGCTGGCTCGTCCAGTCGATGAGGTCGCCATCCGCCAGAGGGAATCCGTCCCGCGCCGGCAGGGGCACCGACACCGACTTAGTCTGTGCGAAGTAGCGGGCGCCCGGGAACATCCGCTGCAGTCGCACCTGGATGGAATCCGCGAGCTCCATTGACGCGACCCGCAGGTTGCCGCCGGCGGTGACGACCTCCGAGAGGCCCGCTTTCTGAGCCATTCGCCGAAGTCGCGACACCGCGATGAGGTTCAGCACCTGGGCCGGTGGCTCGCCGTAGCGGTCGGTCAACTCCTCGAGAACGCGATCGATCGAGTCCGCGGATGCCGTCGGCGACGATGCCGTCGACAACTTCTGATAGGCCTCGAGTCGCAGTCGCTCGCTCTCGACGTATTCCTCGGGAATGTGGGCATCCACCGGCAACTCCAATCGCAGCTCGGTCTGCCCCTCGGCCACCTCGCCGCGGAACGTCGACACGGCCTCGCCGATCATGCGGAGGTAGAGGTCGAAGCCGACGCCGGCGATGTGTCCGGACTGCTCGCCACCGAGCAGGTTGCCCGCGCCACGGATCTCGAGGTCTTTCAGCGCGACCTGCATTCCGGCGCCCAGCTCGTTGTTCGCAGCGATCGTCGCGAGGCGATCGTGGGCGACCTCGCCGAGCGGCTTGTCGGCGTCGTAGAGGAAGTACGCGTACGCGCGCTCGCGCCCGCGACCGACTCGACCGCGCAACTGGTGCAGCTGCGAGAGTCCGTATTTGTCGGCACGATCGATGATCAGAGTATTCGCATTGGCGATGTCGAGTCCGGTTTCAATGATCGTCGTCGAGACCAGAACGTCGAACTTGCGCTCCCAGAAATCGACCATGACCTGCTCGAGTACGTGCTCGGGAAGCTGCCCGTGAGCGACCGCGATCCGCGCCTCCGGAACGAGTTCAGCGAGCTGGGCCGCGACGCGGTTGATCGACGAGACGCGATTGTGCACGAAGAAGATCTGGCCCTCGCGCAGCAACTCCCGACGGATCGCGGCGCTGACCTGCTTCTCGTTGTTGGGCCCGACAAAGGTGAGGATCGGATGTCTGTCCTCCGGCGGTGTCGCGAGCGTCGACATCTCGCGGATCCCGGTCACGGCCATCTCGAGCGTGCGTGGAATCGGGGTCGCCGACATCGCCAGGATGTCGACATTGGTCTTCAGCTTCTTCAGCTGGTCTTTATGCTCGACACCGAATCGCTGCTCCTCGTCGATGATGACGAGGCCGAGATCCTTGACGACGATGCTCGGGCTGAGGAGTCGGTGCGTTCCGATGACGACGTCGACCGTGCCATCCGCCAATCCAGCGATCGTCTCCTTCGCCTCCCGGTCGCTCTGGAAACGGCTTAGCGCGCGGAGATGCACCGGAAAACCGGCGAAACGCTCAGCGAAGGTCTCCATGTGCTGCTTGACGAGCAGCGTCGTCGGAACGAGCATGACGACCTGTTTGCCATCTTGCACGGCCTTGAACGCGGCGCGAACTGCGACCTCCGTCTTGCCGTAACCGACGTCGCCGGAGATGAGGCGATCCATCGGGATCGGCCGCTCCATGTCGGCCTTGACCTCGTCGATCGTCGTCAATTGGTCGGGCGTCTCGGCGAAGGGGAAGGCATCCTCGAGCTCCTGCTGCCAGGGGGTGTCCGGCGGAAACGCGTGGCCCTTGGACGCCATCCTGGCGGAATACAGTTTCACAAGCTCGACCGCGATATCCCGCACGGCCCGGCGCGCCTTGCCCTTCGCGGCGGACCAGTCGCTGCCGCCCATCTTGCTGAGCGCCGGAGCCTCGCCGCCGACATAGCGGGTCAACAGATCGAGCTGATCGGTCGGAACGTAGAGCTTGTCGCCGGGGTAACCGCGCTTCGACGGCGCGTACTCGATGAGCAGGTATTCACGGCTGATTTTGACCGGGTTGCGACCGCCGGTGCTGACGATCCGCTGCACCAGTTCCACGAACTTGCCGATGCCGTGTGTCTCGTGCACGACGTAGTCGCCGGCCTTGAGCTGCAACGGATCGACGACGTTCTTACGACGGCTGGCGAGCTTCTTGACCTGGCGGGAGTCGTAGCCGGCGGCGCGGCCGTAGAACTCGCTCTCGCTCACCACGACGAGCTTCAGCTCGGGAAGTTCGAATCCGCTCTCGACGGTAGCTTTCACGAGGTAGGCGACGCCGGACTCCAGCTCATCGGGCAGTTCCTCGACGACCCGTGCCGCCGATCCGTTCTCTCCGAGAGCCTCGGCCGCACGTTCGATCTGGCCGTGACCCTTCGCGACGATTGCGACAGACCAGCCCTCTTTCAGCCTGTCACCGACGTAGTCGATCGCACCGTCGGCCTGGCCCTGGAAGGTCGGAATGGTGCCCGCGTCGATGCGGATGTAGTGGTCACCATCACGGAGTTCGGAGGTTGCGGATTGTTCGAGGGTCGCCGTGTTCTCGCTTGCCGCACCGGTTGCGCCGCCGGCCGGGCCGCTGTCAAAGGAACTCAGCGTCCACCACGAGCGGCTACCGGCTGCCTCCCGGAGTCCGTTCACGCTCAGGAATTCGCCGGCCTCGAGGTCGATCGGCGCCTCGGCGCCGACGGTCGCCGCATTCCAGGCCGCGCTGAGGAACTCGCGGTTCGTCTCAACGAGGCTGACGGCGCGACTCGCCACGCGTTCCGGTGCGAGAACGGCGATCGCGGCATCCGCCGGAAGATAGTGGGTGATCGGCACAAGCCGGTCGACGAGCGCCGGCGCGAGCGACTCCATCCCATCGACGGGGATGCCCTCGGCGACCTTCGCGAGCAACTGCGCGAGGCTCGGAAACTCGTGCTGCATCTCCCGCGCGCGCTGCCGAACCTGCGGTGTGAGCAGCAGTTCACGGCTCGCCAGCAACTCGATGCTGTCGACAGCGTCGGGAAGAGAGCGCTGATCGGCGACCGAGAATTCGCGGATCTGCTCGACCTCGTCCCCAAAGAACTCGACGCGCCAAGGATGCTCGGCTGTCGGAGCGAACACGTCGAGAATGCCTCCGCGCACCGCGAATTCTCCGCGGCGCGTGACCATGTCGACGCGCGCGTAGGCGAGGTCGACGAGCTGGGTGGAGAGGCTTGCGAGGTTGTAGCCGCGGCCCCCGGTCGTGAGCACGATCGACTTGTGGCTGGTGAGGTCGTCCGCGAGCGGTTGCAGTGCCGCCCGAACGCTTGCGACGACGATGATGTCGTTTTGCTGGGTGCCTGCGTCGACATCCTGCTGCCAGCGCTTCAGGTCCCTCAGTGCACGGATGCGCTTTCCGACTGTCTCGGCGCTGGGGCTCAAACGCTCGTGCGGCAGCGTCTCCCACGCGGGGAACTCGATGACCTCGGCGTGCGGCGCGACGCTCGCCAGCGCGCCGCGAAGCGACTCCGAATCGCGGCCGGTCGCGACGATGGCGAGGAGCGCTTGCGGGCCCGTTCTCGCGTCGAGCAGTCCGGCGAGAAGAGGGGCGCGGAGGCCCTCGACCAGCGAGAAATCCGCACTTCGCTTCGACCAGCGGAGGGCATTATCGAATGTGCGGGCGCGCTGAAGCGCACGGATTAAGCCCTCGAGTATCACTTGATTGAGTCTACGCGTCGCCTCCGACACGGGCGCGGGTGTTCGCTGCAGGAGTGTTCTGCGGGCTGAGCGTTGGCGGCGCGGCCAGTGGCGTCGGGCCCAGCGCGCGGCCAATGGCGTCGGGCCCAGCCGATGGTTCACAACTCATGCTGTTTGGGCGGCGAGCGGAAGTGCACCCCGAGAATCCGGGGCTGCGCCGCCCGGGTTGAGCAAGCTGCATGAGTTACGGTCCCGGGAACGGCTGTTGCGCCGGGGCGATCGACGCGGCGCGCGGCTCCCTCGCATGCCGCCGTACCCGACAGTCGAGATGCCACCTTCGGACTCCTCTTGGTGATTTCGGGCTCACCTTTGACATCTCGACCGGCTCCGTCGCGGGCCGCAGGCCGCAGGCCGGTCGAGCGTGTCACCGCTGAGGTCCAACGGCTCGAAAGTCAGCCCCGTGCCAGCGACGAGCGAGACCGTGTGTGCATAACTCCTGCAGAATGCGGTGCGAGCGACCCGAACCGCCCGAGAATACTGCGGTTACGCGCCCGCAACCAGTGAACTGCAGGAGTTATGGTCCCAGAGCGGTGGCGGACGGACGGCCTACAGCGTTTCGGCGTACTGCTGGCCGGCGACCACTCGTCCAGCGCGCACCAC
>JAYVNU010000229.1:0-11708 GCA_043758345.1 Lacisediminihabitans sp. | reverse complement strand
CGAACGGGAGGACGAGTCGCTTCATGACTGAACGCTAGGGCGGCCACGACGCATCCACCACCCAACGTTCGACGCGTTTCGTTCGTCACCAGGCATCTACGCTTAATAGATGAAAACTCGCATCCTCGGCCGCACGGGCCGCACGGTTTCTGTCATCGGCCTCGGTACCTGGCAACTCGGGGCTGACTGGGGAGACGTGAGCGAGGAAGATGCGCGCGCGGTCCTGCACGCGGCGGCCGAGAGCGGCGTCACCCTCTTCGATACCGCCGACGTGTACGGTGACGGGCGAAGCGAGACGATCATCGGGCGCTATCTCGCCGACAATCCCGGCAGCGGAATCACAGTCGCGACGAAGATGGGTCGCCGCGAGGCGCAGGATCCGGCCAACTTCACGTTGGCGAAATTCCGCGAATGGACGGATCGCTCCCGCAGCACCCTGGGGGTCGACACTCTCGACCTTGTGCAGCTGCACTGCCCGCCGACCGCGGTCTTCAGCACCGAGTCCGTTTATGACGACCTCGACACGCTCGTCGCTGACGGGGCGATCGCGGCCTACGGTGTCAGCGTCGAAACCGTCGCGGAGGCACTTGCGGCCATCGCGCATCCGGGGACGGCGAGCGTGCAGATCATCCTCAATGCGTTCCGGCTGAAGCCACTCGACGAGGTGCTCCCCGCGGCGAAGGCTGCCGGCGTCGGCATCATCGCCCGGGTTCCTCTCGCCTCGGGACTGCTGAGCGGTCGCTACACGACGTCGACGACGTTTGCCGCCGACGACCACAGAAACTTCAACCGCGATGGATCGGCCTTCGACGTCGGCGAGACGTTCTCCGGAGTCGACTTCGAGCAGGGGGTGCTCGCGGCCCAGGAGTTCGCAGCGCTTGCCGCGGCAGAGCCGGCCGCCGCGGGCCTCAGCACGGCGCAGGTCGCTCTCGCCTGGGTCTCCCAGCTCGAGGGTGTGAGTTCCGTGATCCCCGGCGCGCGCAGCGTCGAGCAGGCCGAGAAGAATTCGGCCGCCGGGTCGGCCCCGCAGCTGTCGCTGGAATTCACGGCGGCCGTCACCGACCTTTACGGCCGGTACTTCCGGGCCGCCCTCCATACTCGCTGGTAGCGCGCTGTCCTAGTGATCGTCCGGGTTCATCCCGGTGCGCTCACCGGTGGCGAGCGAGGCGATGGCAGCTAGGTCGCCCTCGTCGAGTTCGAAGCCGAATACGTCGAGGTTCTCGCGGATGCGGGCGGCCGTCACCGACTTCGGGATGACGATGATCCCGAGCTGCAGATGCCAGCGGATGACCACCTGGGCAACCGATCGACCGTGCTTGCGTGCGATCGACTCGAGGGTGGCATCCCCGATGATCCGGCCGCGCGCCAGCGGCGACCACGCTTCGGTGAGGATGCCGTTGGCAGCGTCGAACTCGCGCACCTCCCGCTGAGGGAGCCAGGGGTGCAGCTCGACCTGGTTGAGCGCCGGAACCGTTTCGGACTCATCGAGGAGCCGCTGGAGATGATGGGTCGCGAAGTTCGACACCCCGATCGAGACTGCCCGTCCCTCGGCTCGGAGCGTCTCGAGTGCGCGCCAGGTGTCGACGTAGAGGTCCATCGACGGCACCGGCCAGTGGATCAGGTAGAGGTCGACGAAGTCGAGTCCGAGCTTTCCGAGGCTCACGTCGAATGCCCGGAGGGTCTTGTCGTAGCCGTGATCGGTGTCCCAGACCTTCGTCGTGACGAAGAGTTCGTCGCGCGGGATCCCCGAGGCGCGCATGCCATCGCCGACACCCCTCTCGTTGTTGTAGAGGGCGGCGGTGTCGAGATGCCGGTAGCCGAAACCGATCGCGGTCTCGACGACGGAGGCCGCCTCGGCGTCGGGCACCTTGTAGACGCCGAGTCCGAGCTGGGGGATGAGGTGGCCGTCGTTCAGTTCGAGGGCCGGGGAGAGTCCGGGCATGCGTTCAAGTATCCATGCCGGCGGCAGTCGTGGGTGACGGCGCTCAAGCCCGCCACTAACGGTGTCGGGATGGTGCGCGCCGGCGCAGAGGTCGAATTGGCATTCGGTATTCTGAGAATCTCCGAAGGTGTTTTCGCCCCGGAGGAGAAAGAGACGGCGATCCTCGGCAAACTGCTCGACGAACTCGCCCTGCTCGGCGAGACGCTCACGCCGCTGCAGGGTTAGCGAGTCAGCGGTCGTCGATCAGCTCGGCTGGACGGGAACCGGTTCCGTGTCGGGCAGCGGGCTCGCATCCCGACCGCGCAGGTCGGGATGCGCCCGGCGGAACAGGGCAGGGATGACGAATCCGAGGCCAGCGAGTGACGCGGCCACGTAGAAGGCTCCGGGCGCGGCGAATCGATCGATGAGGAAGCCGGCGGCGGCGGAGCCGAGCGCCGCACCGATGAGCTGCCCGGTTCCGACCCATCCATAGGCCTCGGCCGTTTCGCTGAATCTCACGCTGGCCGAGACGATGGCGAACATGACGGCGAGAGCCGGCGCGATGCCGATACCGGCGATCAGCAACGTCACCGCGAGCCACCAGAAGTTGAGGGATCCAGCGGCGAGCGCCATCCCGACGAAGACGACGAAGATGCGGCGGGCGAGAGCCCACGGGCCGATCGGAAGATGCCCGAACGAGAGCCCGCCGATGATGGACCCGACCGAGAAGATCGCGAGCACGATTCCCGACTGCGGCCCGTGATTACCGAAGGTCGCGACCACGCCGGCTTCGATTGCGGCGCATGCTCCGATCAGCAGGAATCCGGTGATCGTCGCGAGGAGCACGGGTGGCTTGGCGAGCACGGAGCCGAGTTTGCGCTTGCTGCGCGGGATGCGCACGCGGCCGACCTCCGGCGACGAGATAAACCAGGCGCCGCCCCCGATGAGGAAGGCGAGGGCGACGAGGATCGCGAGCACCGTCGAGATCTGGGTCGCGATGAGCGTGGTGATGACGGGGCCGACGACCCAGATGACCTCCTGCGCCGAAGCATCGAGAGAGAAGAGCGGAGTGAGCTGTCTCGAGTTGACCATCTTCGGGTAGATGGTGCGAACGGCGGGCTGGATCGGTGGGGTGCTCAGCCCCCCGATGAAGCCGAGCGCCATATAGAGAGGCAGCGGGAGGGGCGGTGCTAGCGCGATCGTTCCGACGGCTGTCGCGCAGACGATCGTCGTGAGGATGAGCACCCGCCGCATGCCCCAGACGCCCATCCAGCGGCTGGTCAGTGGCCCGGCGATCGCCTGGCCGATGCTAGTCGCCGCGAGCACGAGACCGGCGGCACCATAGGAGTGGTAGATGCTCTCGATGTGCAGGAGGTAGGCGAGCGACAGCATGCCGTTCGGGATTCTGGCCGTCAACTGAGCCGTCATGAGCCGCGCCACTCCGCGCGTTCTCAGGAGGTTCAGATAGCTTTTCACGAGGGCATAATCCTACCGGGCCTGCGATTTCCCCGGCAGGTCGCAGTGTGTCGCCGACCCGCGGTTCGCAGGATTTTCCCGCATTCGCTCCATTAGAGTGCAGGCGCACGATTCTTGACCACGAAACGAGGAGGGATGACTATGACCGAACTGCCATCGGGTGGCGAAAGCGGGGGCTCCGGCACCATCCGCCACGGTCGACTCACGTCGAACCATCCCATCGCCGCGCTAGTCAGGTTTCTCGGCGTCGCGCTCATCGTGATCGTCGTCAGTGCGGTATCCGTCGGTGGAATCGCCGTCTGGCAGGTCGCATCGAGTGCCAAGAGCACGGTGCACCTTCTCGACCAGAACGGCAAGACGATCGCGGCTCCGCCGGACGTCGGAGCCATCGAGGGCGGAGTCAATCTGCTGCTCGCGGGAACAGACACCCGAACGAACCAGGGTGGCCAATTCGCCAATAAGGCCGACCAGGCTTCGAGTTCGGGGGCCGGTAACAACGACGTGACGATGCTTCTGCACATCTCGCAGGATCACAAGAGCGTGACCGTCGTCAGCATTCCCCGCGACCTCATGGTGCCGATTCCGGCGTGCCCCCGGGCCGGCGGAGGAACGACCGGTGCCACCTCCTCCGCGATGTTCAATACGTCGCTCTCGCGCGGTGGGCTGTCGTGCGTCGTGCTCACCGTCGAGAAGATGACCGGGCTCACGATTCCCTACGCGGCCGAGATCAGCTTCGACGGGGTCATCTCGATGTCAAATGCCATCGGTGGCGTCGATGTCTGTCTCGCCACCCCGCTCAAAGATCCCTACGTGCAGCTCGATCTTCCCGCCGGCAAGCAGACCATCCAGGGTGCACAGGCGCTCGCGTTCGTGCGCAGCCGTCACGGTGTCGGCGACGGAAGCGACCTGGGTCGCATCAGCAACCAGCAGGTCTTCCTCTCCTCCCTCGCCCGCAAAGTGACCACCGGCGGAGTGCTTCAGAACCCGGTTCAGCTCTTCTCACTTGCGAGAGCAGCGGTGAGCAATATGACGCTCACCGATACTCTCCAGAATCCGACGACCCTCGTGACGATCGGGCTCGCGCTCAAGAATGTTGGGGTCGCCAACATGGTGTTCTTGCAGTACCCGGTCTCGTCTGACCCAGCAAATCCGAATCGGGTCATCGCCATTGCGTCGTCGGCGAACATACTCAATGCCGCACTCGTCGCGGACAAACCGGTCGTGTTGAGCGGTGCCGTCGGGCGGGGCGCCGTTCTCGATCCGACGGCGACGACAGCACCGGTGGCGCCGGTCCCCTCCGCAACCTCCACCGTTGTGCCGACTACGACTCCGGCGCCCGCGTCGACGGCCGTGGTGCTTCCGTCGACGATCACCGGGCAGAACGCGTCGCAGCAGACCTGCTCGGCCAAACAGAAGTAACCGGCGGCTTCGCCGCGCCTTGTCAACCCGCGTGTCTTCGCGCCCCTTCGACGACGGGGTGGATGCTGCTCCCGACGGGGTGGCTGCCCACAATAACGCGCCCGAACAGGTCATTTCTGCGAGCCCGAAACACCCTCGGTCGAAGTGCACAGGGTGTGCAAAAACCCGCGGACTTATACACAGCTGTGGATGACACGCCCACTAGATGTGGTGTTGGTGCAATGTCGGAGGCCCGCTATATAGTGGTGGAACCGCACAACGGTAGCTCACCGCTCGTCCGTGAACACGGCGTCGAGGCATCCGTTCAGTGAGGTGGATAGTCGGCTCCCTCGTGGGGACGCAGGGCCCGGGAGCATATCCGTTCCGGCGGGGCCGGGGCAAGAGTGTGTCGGCGTCAAAATTTTGATGAAAAACGTGACGAAGAAAGAGGCACAACCGGTGGCAGTTACCGTGGTGAAGCGCAACGGACAGCGTGAAGAATACGACGCCAACAAAATCAACCTGGCGATCGAGCACGCGAGTGCCGGTCTCGACGAGAACATCACCTGGGTGACCCAGATCGCGTCGGAACTCGAGCTCACCCTCTTCGACGGGATCACGACCCAGCAGCTGGATGAGGCGGTCATCCAGGTCGCGCTCCAAAACGTGAAAGACGACCCGGAGTTCGACACCGTCGCCGCCCGACTGCTGCTGAAGACCATCTACAAGCGCGTTCTCGGCGACTACGACTCGGCGGAAGAGTTGAAGGCACTCCACACCGAACACTTTGCAGCGAATATCACCCGTGGCGTCGACGAGCAGCTTCTCGACCCGCGCCTCACCGAGCTGTTCGACCTCACGGTGCTGAGCGAAGCACTCGAGCCGGCGCACGATGAGCTGCTCAAATACATCGGGGTCGTCACCCTCAACAATCGTTACGGCATCAAAGGACGCAACGGCGACGCCCTCGAGGTGCCGCAGTACTTCTGGATGCGCATCGCGATGGGCCTCTCGCTCAACGAGGCAGACCCGACCACTCAGGCGGTCAGGTTCTACGAGAAAATGTCGTGCCTCGAGTACATCGCCGCGGGATCCACCCTGGTGAACGCGGGGACCGCCTATCCGCAACTCGCGAACTGCTTCGTCATGGAGATGCAGGACGACATGGAGCACATCGCGAAGACCACCCGCGACGTGATGTGGCTGACGAAGGGCACCGGTGGCATCGGTCTCTCGGTGACCAAGCTGCGCGCGCAGGGCTCGCCGATTCGCTCCAACAACACCACGTCGACCGGCCCGATCCCGTTCATGCACACGATCGACTCGATCCTTCGCGCGGTGAGCCGAGGAGGCAAGAAGTTCGGTGCTCTCGCCTTCTACATGGAGAACTGGCACCTCGACTTTCCCGAGTTCCTCGACCTTCGTCAGAACTCCGGTGACCCGTATCGTCGCACCCGCACGGCGAACACCGCGGTCTGGATCAGCGACGAATTCATGAAGCGCGTGCAGAACGACGACGATTGGTACCTGTTCGATCCGCTTGAGGTGCAAGACCTGAACGAGCTCTACGGGAAGGCATTCTCGGAGCGGTATGCGGAGTACGTCGCGCTCGCCGAGGCGGGCGAGATGCGCCTCTTCAAGAAGATGGGCGCTCGCGAGCAGTTCAAGGCGATCCTCATCTCGCTCCAGACGACAGCCCACCCGTGGCTGTGCTGGAAAGACACGGTCAACAATCGAGCGCTCAACAACAACACCGGAACCATCCACCTCTCGAACCTCTGCACCGAGATCACGCTCCCGCAGGATGTCGACAACGTCGCCGTCTGCAACCTGGTGTCGATCAACCTGTCGAAGCACCTCGACGCTGCCGGACACTTCGACTTCGCCAAGGCCGAGCAGAGCGCCCGTCTTGCCATCCGACAGCTCGACAACCTCATCGACATCACCCTTTCATCCGTGGCCGAAGCGGATTTCTCCAACCAGCAGAACCGCGCCGTCGGACTCGGGGTGATGGGGTACACCGATCTGGTCGAGAAGCTGGGCTTCAGTTACGAGAGTGAAGAGGCGTACAGCCTGATCGACGAAATCATGGAGCACATCTCGTATGCCGCGATCGACGAGAGTGCGAACCTCGCCGTCGAGCGGGGCGCCTATCCGAACTTCGCTGGCTCGCGCTGGGCCGACGGACTGGTGCCGATCGACTCGATAGCGCTCACCGAGGCCGACCGTGGTGTGCCCGTGAAGGTCGACCGAACGACGCGACTCGACTGGGACGTGCTTCGCGAGAAGGTCAAGGGCGGCATGCGCAATGCGACGCTCATGGCCATCGCGCCGACGGCATCCATCGGTCTCGTCGCCGGAACGACGCCAGGACTCGACCCCCAGTTCTCGCAGATCTTCAGTCGCGCCACCTCGAACGGCAAGTTCCTCGAGGTCAACCGCAACCTCGTCGCCGATCTGCAGAAACTCGGAATCTGGGACTCGACGAAGGAGTTCATCCTGCGGAGCCAGGGAGACATCCAGGGTATCGAAGCGATTCCGGATGCGATGAAGGCTGTCTACAAGACCAGCTTCCAGCTGTCGCCGTACGCCTTCCTCGAGGTGGCCGCCCGTGCGCAAAAATGGGTCGACCAGTCGATCAGCCGCAACATGTACCTCGAGACGCGTGACCTCGGCGACATGATGGACATCTACTTCGCGGCCTGGGAGCGGGGCGTCAAAACAACCTATTACTTGCACATGAAGCCGCGTCACACCGCCGAGCAGTCGACGGTGAAGGTAAACAAGTCGGAGACCATCGGCAGCGGGGCCCGCAAGGGCTTCGGTTCCGCCGGGCTGGCCACTTCGGCATCTGCCGCGTCGACTCTGGCCGCCGAAACTCCTGTTTCCGCCGAGGCGCCGGCCGCGACATCCGCTCCCCGCCGAGGCTTCGGCTTCGGTGGGCTGACACCCAAGTCCGGAGAGTAGTAATGGATAGGGCGACCATGATAATCAATACATCCGAATACGAAGTACCGGTCGATCCGATGGACGACCTCCAGTGCGACAGCTGCCAGTAGAAGAAGGATACGAATAACATGGGAATTCTCGGAACAGGCCTGCAGGAAGGCCTCCTCCTCAAGCCGATCAAGTATCAGTGGGCGATGGACCTCTACGACCAGGCGGTCGCGAACACCTGGTTCCCGAATGAGATCCAGCTCGGCGAAGACATCGCGGACTTCAAGAAAATGACCGACGAAGAGCGTCATGCGGTCACCTTCCTGATGAGCTACTTCAACCCGAACGAGCTGCTCGTCAACAAGGCGCTCGCGTTCGGCGTCTACCCCTACGTCTCCGCCGCGGAGTGCAGCATCTACCTCGCGAAGCAGATGTGGGAAGAAGCGAATCACTGCATGTCGTTCGAGTACGTGCTCGAGACGTTCCCGATCGACCGCGAGGCTGCCTACAACTCTCATGTCGACATCCCCTCGATGGCGCGCAAAGAGGCATTCGAGCTGAAGTACATCAAGCGGATGACCGAGAATACCCTCGACATCACGACGACCGAGGGCAAGAAAGACTTCGTGCGCAACCTCGTCGCGTACAACGTCATCCTCGAGGGTGTCTGGTTCTACTCCGGGTTCATGGTCGCGCTGTCGTTCCGTCAGCGCAATCTGCTTCGCAACTTCGGATCGCTCATGGACTGGGTGGTGCGCGACGAGTCGCTCCACCTCAAGTTCGGTATCAACCTCATCCTCACGGTGCTCGAGGAGAACCCCGACCTTCAGACCGAGGAGTTCGCAGCCGAGATCAAGCAGATGATCGTCGATGCGGTCGAGATGGAAGAGGAGTACAACCGTGACCTCCTCCCGGGCGGCATTCTTGGCCTCAACTCGAACTACATCAACCAGTACGTGAAGTACCTGGCCGACCGTCGTCTCGAGGAACTCGGATTCGAGCCGGAGTACAACGTCACGAACCCGGCAAAGTGGATGGCGGCGGCGAACGACACCCTGCAGCTCGTCAACTTCTTCGAGTCGACGAACACGTCGTACGAGTCGAATGCGTCGGCTACCGTAGGCGCGAAATAGACCCTGCTCCGGTCACCGTGAAGCCCGGTCGCCGAGCTTGTCGAGATTCACCATTCGTGTCTCGACAAGCTCGACCACCGGCAGCACGGCCCACATCTCGACCGGGAAACTGTCATCCGCCGCATCGAGTAGTACTTTTCCGCCGCGGTGCGGAGTTCTCCCCGAATCGGCCCGCGGCGGTGGAGTGAAATACGGCGCTCCATGTTGGAACGCGATCTCCCACCCACCGTCATGAATCCGATGGTGGTGGAAGCCGCACAGCAGGATCCCGTTGTCGAGGTCGGTGTTTTCGACGCCGGACCACCAGATGATGTGATGAGCCTTCGTATGCGACGGTGGGGCGGCACACCCGCCGAACGTGCAGCCGCCATCCCTTTCCCCGAACGCGAGCTTTTGCACGGTGGAGAACAGGCGCCGGGTCTTGCCGAAATCGAGCACGCCGACGGGCCATCCAACACCGCAGGGATGATGCCCGCCTCCCCGGCCATCCGCCGGGCGGTGGCGGCGGAGATGGTTTCGTTGACACCGCGCCGGTGCGATTCGTGGCCGGGCCGGAGCTTGGGCCGGTGGGTGTCTGAAACGATCGCCGACGTCGCTCACAATAGGAAGATGATTCCTTCACTTTCCCGCTCCAAGACGCAGCAGTGGCAGTGATGGTGCTCGCGCGGGTCGGCTGGTCCGACCCGCGCGCGGTTGCGTTGCGCGTCGACATGGATGCCGAGATGGATGAGTTGTACAGCGCTCGACGCGCAGCGGGCGATCCGCGGCAGGGTGAGCTCATCTCGGCCGTGCTCGCGGTCGATTCGTCCGAAATCGTGAGTTCCGTTCTGGCACTCGACGGAGACGTCGCGGTCGGACACGCCGGACTCAAGTTGCTTCCGGATGGTTCGGGCGAGGTCAGGAAGGTCGTCGTGATCGAGCAGGCTCGTGGGCTCGGCATCTCGAAACTGCTCATGGCCGAGATTGAGACGATCGCGCGAGAAGCGGGCATCCGTCGCCTCGTGCTGCAGACCGGCAATCTCCAGCACCAGGCCGTATCGCTGTACGAGCGACTCGGCTACGTCTCGATCCCGATCTACGGAGGGTACGAGGTGATCCCCGGGGCGCTCTGTTACGAGAAGGTCATCACGGTTTGACCGGCAACTTCCGGTTTGCTGTGGCGGCACGGCTCATGTTGATATTCGCCTGCGTGGCGGCGTAGCGTTCGATGCAGACAGACCGTCGATGATGACCAGGGGACAAAGATGACCGACCCGAGCAGTTCAACCCTCTCTGTTGCCGCGATTCTGAAAGAATCCGCCGCACGAACTCCTGACGCGGTAGCGATCGTGGTCGGGACGACAGAAACTACTTTCGGTGAGCTCTGGGACCAGGCCCGCGGCTACGCTGGCGCCCTGCGGGCGAAGGGTGTCGCATCCGGTGACGCGGTCGGCATCCTCATTCCAAACGTCGTCGACTTTCCGCGGGCGTATTACGCCATCCTCAGCCTCGGCGGGATCGTCGTGCCCATCCACGCGCTTCTCAAGGCCGACGAGATCGAGTACGTGCTGCGAGACTCGGGTGCCACGATGCTGGTCTGTGCAGCCCCGCTGCTCGGAGAGGGTGCGAAGGGTGCGAGCCAGGCCGGCATCCCGGTGCTGTCCGTGCTCTCGCCCGAGCCGATCGAGGGGATCGAGCAACTCGAGAAGCTCGCGGCCGAAGCCGAGCCGATTCGCACCTACGTGCCGTGCCAGCCCGACGCGACCGCGACCATCCTGTACACCAGCGGAACGACGGGCAAGCCGAAGGGCGCGATGGGGTCGCATTTCGCTCTCGTCGAGCAGACGAGCACGCTGCTCATGACGACGTTCGATATGCGTGCCGACGACGTCGTCTTCGGCGGTCTCCCGCTCTTCCACACCTTCGGGCAGACCTGCACGCTCAACACCGGCGTTCGCGCTGGCGTGCGGATCGTACTGTTGCCGAAATTCGATGGCGAGACGGCTCTCCGCACGCTCATCGACAACGAGTGCAGCGTCATGATGGGCGTCCCGACGATGTATATCGCGCTGCTCGAGGCGGCGAAACACACCACGGAGCGTCCGAAGCTGCGCTACGCGGTGTCGGGAGGGTCGTCCCTTCCGCTCGCCGTTATCGAGAGATTCCGCGCCGAATTCGGCGTCGAGATCTATGAGGGCTACGGCCTCACCGAGACGTCCCCCGTGGCGAGCTTCAACCACATCGGCACGAAGCCGCGGGCCGGCAGCATCGGCACGCCGATCTGGGGAGTGGATGTCGAGATCGCGAACTCCGAGATCGACGATCGCGTCGTGCTGCTTCCGATCGACGAACTCGGCGAGATCGTCATCCGTGGGCACAACCTCATGAAGGGCTACCTCAACCTGCCCGAGGAGACGGCGAAGGCGGTCGTCGACGGATGGTTCCGCACCGGCGACCTCGGAACGAAGGATGCCGACGGATATCTCTGGATCGTCGACCGCAAGAAAGACATGATCCTGCGCAACGGCTATAACGTGTACCCGCGCGAGGTCGAAGAGGTGTTGACCGCGCATCCGGCTGTCTCGACCGCCGCGGTCTTCGGTGTCGCTCACGAGGTTCACGGCCAAGAGATCATGGCGGTCATCGTGCTGTCTCCCGGGGCCGACGCGGAGGGCGCGGAACTGCACGCCTACGCGAAGGAGAAGTTGGCGGCATACAAATATCCGCGCCGCGTCGAGATCGTCGAGACGTTGCCGCTCGGCCCGAGCGGCAAGGTGTTGAAGCGCGAGCTCGTCAAACAGTACGAGGCGGAGGCCGAGGCGGTCGACGCATAGGTCTCGAGCGGGGGACTTTCGACCCGCCGC
>JAYVNU010000228.1:0-3869 GCA_043758345.1 Lacisediminihabitans sp. | reverse complement strand
TCGTCGGTGGCGGCGGAACCAACGAGGACGTCTCTAACGCCGACGCAACAGGAAAGCAGGACTAGTCATGACCAACTTCGATTTCGGATCTGGTCGTGCACGACCGTTGGCCGAGAACCGCTACATCCTGCCCACCTTCGAAGAGCGCACGGCCTACGGGTACAAGCGCCAAGACCCATACGCGAAGCTCTTCGAGGACCGCATCATCTTCCTCGGGGTGCAAATCGACGATGCCTCGGCCGATGACGTCATGGCCCAGCTTCTCGTTCTCGAGAGCCAGGATCCGGACCGCGACATCGTGATGTACATCAATTCACCCGGAGGCTCATTCACCGCGATGACGGCGATCTACGACACGATGCAGTACGTTCGTCCGCAGATCCAGACCGTGGTTCTCGGCCAGGCCGCTTCTGCTGCCGCCGTGATCCTCGCAGCCGGAACGCCGGGCAAGCGCCTCGCGTTGCCGAATGCACGCATCCTCATCCATCAGCCCGCCGCTGGTTCCGAGGGCGCGAGCCAGGCATCCGACATCGAGATCCAGGCACGCGAGATCCTTCGCATGCGCGGCTGGCTCGAGGAGACGCTGTCGCGCCACTCGAACCGCACGACCGAGCAGGTCAACAAGGACATCGATCGCGACAAGATCCTCAGTGGCCAGGAGGCCCTCGAGTACGGTCTTATCGACCAGGTGCTCGTCACGCGGAAGAACATCCCGGCGCTGACGAAGTAGCGCTGACGAAGTAGCAGTAGCGAAAAGTACACATGCGATGCAAGGCCCGCAGCCCAGGTGCTGCGGGCCTTATTCGTTGCTGCGGTGAGGATCAGGCGGCCGGCCGCCTGCGTCGCGCGGTCACCACCAGGGTGACGACGACCGCGATTCCGACCGCGAGCACTGCGCCGCCGATCCAGAGCACCGTGAACAACGTTCCATTACTCACGGCGGTCGATCCTGTTCCGGATCCCGCCGGTGGCAGCCCCGTCGCATTCAGGTGGAACTTGCCGTTGCAATCCGGTGGCTTCGCGTTCCCGGTGCTCTTCGTGAAGTCCCCGGTCGGCGACCAGGTGAAGGGGAAGGTATCGGAGACGATGTGCCCGTCGGTCGAGATCACCTGCCACGTGACCGTGTACTTTCCCGGCGCACCGATCGCGGCCGCCTGGCGGATGGCAGCCCCGTCGACCTGGATGCAGCCGTTTCCGTAATACAGGCCCGCCGCATCCCGCACCTGCAGCGCGAACCCGGTCCCGTTGCGGTTGATGTTCAGCAGCACGCCGCTGGTCGCCACACTGAACTGTGACGGCAGCGCCGAGAGCGTTCCATTCGCCGTCGGCGTGGATGACACCAGGTAGTTGTGCGCGTTCGCCGGCCCGGAGATCCCGAGCACCGCCGACAGCGCGACAAGCGCGACAGCCCCGGCACCGGCGACTCGCTTACGCAGTCTGGAGGTCGACATCGGTTAGTCCGCCGCCCGTCGCCGGGTCGCCGTGATGGCGAGCACGATTCCGACAGCACCGACGACGAGTCCGGCGATGCCGAGCACCCGCGCGATCAGGTCGGTGGATGCCGCGGGCCGAAGCTCTGCCTGGCTGGCCGCCGTCACCTCGGCATCCGAATCACTGCTCACCACCGGGCTGTCGTTCACATAGATCACGGGGGAGGGGTGATCGGCATTCGCGCCCCTCTGATCCCACTTCACCGCCGATCCATCGCTGTAGGTCTGGGTGGTCGGAAGGTAGACGCGGCCGACATCCGGAACCTGTCCGAGCGACAGCTGGAACAGTCGAAGCTGGCCGTCGCGGATGCCGTTGCCCGCACCCGCGGTGAAGATTACCTTCGTGACGGCCTCCTTCAATTCGTTGCCTGTCACCGTGATCGGCTTCGACAGGGTCGTCGTCACGAGCTCGGCCGTCCAGCCGGCGACCGGAACGTAACTCACATTCGCGAACGCGGTGTCGTCCGGGATATCGATCTCGACCCTGTCGGTCGTCGCCGAGCCGGACTCGTTCGGCACCGTGAAGGTGACGAGGGCGTATGAGCCCACCGTCGCCGTGTAGGGGGTCACCGACACATGGGCGCTCGCCGCGAGCGGGACTGCGAGTGCGAGGAGCACTCCGGCCACGATCGCGATCGGCGCAGCGATTTTTCTACGCATGATTCATTGACTCTTTCGTTCGGGGGATGGCGTGGCCGGAGCGAGGCTGCCGGACTTCGCTCTCGGGATTCTCAGCTACAGGAAAATGGATGTCTACAGCGCAACGAAGCAGGCGGACCCCGGTGCCGAACGGTGGAGAGCAGCGCGTCGAGGCGCTTCGGAAGCAACTCGATCATCGTGGGCCCCACCCTCGAGGCGAGCGGCTCGACCATGTGCGGGAGCCCCTGGACCAGCAGCCGGACGAAGGGGGTCGCGAGGTCGAGGCAGTGCCAGAACGCGCGCTCGCCGAAACGGAGGGCGGCGATGGTGAGCGCCGCTGCGATCGCGTGGGCTGCCCACATCCACGCGGGCATCGACATCCCGGTATCGGCGATCGGGGCCAAGGACAGCGAGTGCGGCGCCATCATCATCGACATCGACCGGGTTGCGGGCTCTTGGCTACCCGACGGCGCGATACTGCCGAGCAGACTGAACGCGCAGTGGAAGAGGAACTGGCTGACGACGACAGAGATCGCGAGGCGCGAGATCGAGAGAGACCGACCGGTCAGGGCGACGCAGGTCATGCCGGCGAAAGCAACGCAGAGAACGACCGCGACCGGGCTTGGCAGCTGGCCACCGGCGAGGACGTGAGAACAGAGAGCGACGAACACCGAGACCGCCGCGGCGATCCAGCCGCGGACGAAACGCGCCCATCGAGTCGTCATGGTCCTTTCCGAGGTCGGCATCGTCGAGATGCCCTCTAAGTCTAAAGCGCCGTTGGTGACGAACTACCCCTGAGCTCACGGCTGTAGCGGTGGGCCGGTCGTCGGTTCGGCGGCTCGCCCGGTCGTATTTCGACTTCGGGCGTCGTGTGTCGTCCGGTCAGGTTAGGCTCATACGAACATCCACGGTTGCACACACAGATCCGTCTATCGGCCCGTTCGGGTCGAGTCATTGGGAGGCCGAGCATGGCTCGTATAGGTGAGAGCGCCGATCTGCTCAAGTGCTCCTTCTGTGGCAAAAGCCAGAAGCAGGTGCAGCAGTTGATCGCCGGTCCGGGTGTCTACATCTGTGACGAGTGTGTCGAGCTCTGCAACGAGATTATCGAGGAGCGCCTCGCCGAAGCAGGCGAAGAGACCTCGAGCGAATTCGACCTTCCCAAACCTCGGGAGATCTATCAGTTCCTCGAAGAATACGTCATCGGCCAGGAGGCCGCGAAGAAAGCTCTCTCGGTCGCCGTCTACAACCACTACAAGCGCATCCGAGCCCGTAACACCCTGACTTCTGCGGATGCCGTCATCGATGATGTCGAGATCGCGAAGTCCAACATCCTGTTGATCGGCCCGACCGGCTGTGGCAAGACCTACCTCGCGCAGACCCTGGCGAAGCGGTTGAATGTGCCGTTCGCCGTCGCCGACGCGACAGCACTGACCGAGGCCGGATACGTCGGTGAAGACGTGGAGAACATCCTCCTCAAGCTGATTCAGGCCGCCGACTACGACGTCAAGCGGGCCGAGACCGGCATCATCTACATCGACGAGATCGACAAGATCGCCCGCAAGGCCGAGAACCCATCGATCACCCGCGACGTGTCGGGTGAGGGTGTGCAGCAGGCGCTGCTCAAGATCCTCGAGGGAACCGTCGCCTCTGTTCCGCCGCAGGGCGGGCGCAAGCACCCTCACCAGGAGTTCATCCAGGTCGACACCACGAACGTTCTCTTTATCGTCGCCGGAGCGTTCG
>JAYVNU010000227.1:0-11886 GCA_043758345.1 Lacisediminihabitans sp. | reverse complement strand
AACAGGACACGGCAGAATAGCCAAACAGAAACAGTGGCCTACTTTTCGGAGAGCGAAACCGGCCTACTTTTCAGCGAGCGTCGACAGCCGATGATCGGTGGGATGCGGGTGCACGAATCGAAGAGAAGCTCTCCAGGTGTCATGTCTCCACGTTACGATCGCCGCCGCGGCGGGGTAATCGCCGGTGTGCGAGCCTGCACCGAAAGGTTCTGCTCACGGGCGGCCGACCCCGCCCCTGGCGCACCTGCGACCAGATCGAGATCCCGACCTTGGAATGGGTCGACTGGTTCAACAACCGGACAATCTACGAGCACTGCGGAGACACGACTCCCGTCGAGCTCGAGGCCCCCTACTCTCAACACAACGAGGACCGACAAACCGCCAGCCCCTCAATCTAAACAGTCTCCGGACACCCGGGGGAATTCAGCATTGAGGCTCAGTGGGCCACCTGCCCGTCACGAAGCCCCAGTGTGGTGCCCTCGTCGACGACGCTGGCGGCAGCAGCGGTACCGAATAGTGCGCCCCTGCCCCTCCAGCTGGTGGGGGGAACCGTCACGCGAAGGTTCAGCGCGCTTCCATCCATAAATTTTTCATCATCGACGAATACGTCAATGTCACCGTCAAGGGCCACGACCTCGATAACTCGGCAGTCGATGGTTCTGTAGCCAGTGTCGCCAGGGTTCGCCCCGGGAGCGTTGAGATGACGGCTGCCTCGGCGCTACTCGACGACCTCGGCCCACCGGCCCGAGTCGCGGCGGCAAGCCGCGGTTGGCTAGCTCAGCTCGAATTGGACGAATCCACACCCGACGACACAAGCCACTCGACTGACTGAACCGTCACACAGAGGGTGTGCCGTGGCTGTGGAACGACTCGATGGTCGTCATGCCCCAGGCTTGGCCCTTCCTGCGTTCTTCCTCGCTCCATTCGATGACCGGTTCATCGGGGTCCAGCAGCAGCCGGGCACCCGCGTTGGCCAATTCGATGCGGTTGCCACCAGGCTCGTAGACATACAGAAAAAAGGTCTGGTTGATGGCGTGCTTGTGCGGCCCGGATTCGATGTGGATGCCGTTCTCGAGAAATATGTCGGCCGCCTTCAAGATGTCCTCGCGGGTGTCGGGTGCGAAGGCGATGTGGTGCAGTCGGTTGCCGTGCTTGGTCCAGTCGTCGGAGTAGACAATGTCGTAGGACTTGTTCTGGAAGTGGAACCACCAGGCGGCGAACTTACCGTTGTCGAGCCGAATGCGTTCGCTTTCCCGAGCGCCGAGCGCGTGGGCGATGAACTCGCCGTTCGCCTCGACGTCTTTCGCCAAGAAGTTGATGTGATCGAGCCGACGGGCGTTGACGCCCCGGCCCGGAAAGCGCGAGGCCTGGTTCTTCAACGCCGGTTTGTCGTCGGTCGCGACATAGCGTTCGGTTTCATAGTAGATGGCAAAGGAGTGTCCGTCGGGGTCGCGAAAGGCATAGGTCGGGCCGGTGCCGACTTCGCCGTCGACCCAGCCGTCACCCAAGCCGGTCTGCTTTATTGCCGCGACTCGGCGCTCGAGCGCCTCCTGACTGGATGCTCGAACCGAGGTGCGTCCGACCCCGCCGGCGTCGGAGGCGGTGAGCTTGATGGTGTATCGCTCGTATTCGTCCCAGGTGCGCAGAAAGGCGGAGCCGCCCTCTTCGTGCACCACCCGCATCGCGAGCAGCTCTTCGAAGAACCACCGACTCTTGTCGAAGTCGGGGGTGAGAAGTTCGACGTTCGCCAGATGCGCGACATCGAACGAGGTGAACTCGGTCATAACGAATCCTTCAGGTCAATGTGGAGGGAAATAAGCCGTCAACGTTGCGGGCGGGCGAAGACCGTGCCGTCGAAGAGCTTGCGAGCGGTGCGTAGTGCTGCCGACCGGGTCACCTGCCATTCTTCGCCCGCCGCTTCGACTGCCACATCGACATCGAAATACCCTGTGGGATGCTCGATCGAGAACCGCGCGCCACCTGACCTGAGATCAGCGAGCTCGTGACCGACCGAACCTTCTGCGAGCACGCCGGCGCCGACAGTCAGTGCGCCGAGCACTCCGATCGAAGTGTGCACGCGAACGGGTAAGAAGCTCCGCGTCGAGATGGCGCCGCCCCTGGTGGGCGATGAGAGCAACACCAGCTTCGGCACGGTGGCCGTCGAAACGTCGCCCATGCCCATGAGCCGGGCCGCGTGCATCCGGATTCCGGACAGCCGTTGCCCGAGAGCTTTATCGGCCTCGAGGTCTTCGGGGCTCTCCTGCCCGGTGAGCCCCAGGTCGGCAGCGCGCATGAGTACGCTCGGCATGCCGTTGTCGACGCAGGTGACGGTTATGCCGTCGACTTCATCGGTGACGCGACCGGTGGGAAACAGTGCGCCTGTCGACGAGCCCGCGGTGCCCTCGAAGTCGAGTGAGATGGCGCCGGCGGTGCCGGGAACGCCGTCGATCGCCAGGTCACCGTCGTAGTCGACCCGGCCGCCCGGGGTCGCGAATGTCGCGGTCGCCACCGAGTCGGTGTTCACCATGCGAATGCGCACGGTCGTAGTCTTCTCGCCAGCCGGTATCAGGCCACGTTCAACGGCGAACGGCCCGATGGCCGCCAGCAGGTTTCCGCAGTTCTGTTTATCTGTGACGAAGGCCTCGTCGACACCCACCTGTAAGAAGAGGTAGTCGACATCGGTTTCGTTGCCAGACGATCGCTGAACCACGGCGACCTTGCTGGTCAGCGGATGAGCACCCCCGAGACCGTCGATCTGCCGCGGGTCGGGAGTCCCCATGATTCGCAGCAGGAGGTCGTCGCGCTCAGCTTCGTCCGTTGGCAGGTCGCTCGCCAGAAAGTAGGCGCCTTTGGACGTTCCTCCGCGCATGTACAGGCAGCGCACGCCCTCAGCGGTCGCCATCGGCCCATTCGCCCTGTGTGACGTACCGAACGCCGAGGTCGGCGAGTAGCCCGCGTAAGTCGTTGCGGTCGAGGCTCAGGTCGCCGTTTTGGTAGGCAGCACGCGCACCCGTCTCTTTGGCGACCCGTGCGTCTGAGGCAGCCAGCGTCGTGTCGGCGTCTGCCCGCGGCACACAGATCACACCATCATCATCGGCCACGACGATATCTCCGGGCCGTATGACCGTGCCACCCAGCACAACGGGAACGTTCACCGAACCCGCGGTGGCCTTCACCGTACCCTGTGCGTTCTGGGCGCCGGCCCACGCCGGAAAGCCCATCGCGCGCAGGTCGACGACATCTCGCACGCCGCCGGTGGTGACGATGCCTCGAACGCCACGGTACCTCAGGGCGGTCGCGAAGAGTTCGCCGAACGAACCGTCGAGCGAGAACGAGTTGATAGCAACGACGAGGATGTCACCGGCCTGACACTGCTCGACCGCCGCATGGATCATCAGATTGTCGCCTGGCCAGCACAACACCGTTACGGCCGACCCCGCGACTCGAGCACCGTTCTGAATCGGATGCACAAGCGGGCCGACGAGACCGGTGCGCCCCATCGCCTCGTGAACGGTGGCAACGCCGTGAACGGCCAGCGCATCGATTGTCGCCTGCTCTGCTCGCGCGATGTCGGTAACAATGACTCCGGTCATGCCAGCACCGTCGTCACCTCAGGGTAGTAACGCATGTACGCCTCACCCATAGTCTCGTGCGTCAGCCCGAGGTTCGGGCCCGCGTTGCGCTTGACTTGCACGCCGCGCCGAATGGCGAGCGAGGTGTAGTAGTCCCACATGTGCTTCTGCGCCGGCAGACATTCCATCGCCTTGCGCTTGAGAGGAAAGGCGTCGGTGATGTCGAGCAGCAGGTTGGGCTTGAAGTCGCTCTGCTCGGGCTGATGCGGTTCGAAGAAGAACAGTGGCGGTGCGCCGATGATGTCGTCGAGCGAGGGGTATTCGCCGTCGACGGCGACTCCAATCGCCTGCGCGAGAATGCGAGCCTGAATGGCCATGCGAGCGGCCGCCGGATGGTCGCCGTTGTAGGGGTCGAGGAGAGGGTGCGTTAGCACGACGGTTGGCTGCGCCCGCCGGTAAACATCGACCAGGCGCTCCACTGCCTCGGGTGATTCCAGCAGCGGATAGTCGCCGAGGTCGAGAAATTCGATATCGGCCCCCAGTTCGGCCGCGGCGGCTTCCGCCTCGTCACGACGGATCTTCTTGATCTCATCAAGCGGCTTTCCCTGTAGCCACTGGCTCGCCGACTCTCCTCGCTCGCCGTAAGACAAGCAGGCGATGACGGCTCGCTCGCCACGCATGGTGGCTGCGGCGATCGCGCCGCCGGCGCGCCAGACAAAATCTCCGGCGTGTGCGCTCACGACGAGAAGCGCTGGCTTAGTCCGATTCTCTGAAACTCCACTTCGTAGGTCGGTCATGCGTAGAACCGGTGGATGCCCCGCGAAATCAGCGCGGGACGCTCCTGCCCTTCGATCTCGACCGTCTGGTCCACAGTGATCTGCAGGCCGCCCTTGACGTCATCGACTGAGGCGATGGTCGCCGTCATGCGAATTCGTGATCCCACGGGAACCGGGGTGATAAATCGCACTCTGTCGAGACCGTAGTTGACCTTTGCCGTCACACCTTCGACCTCGAGTAGCTCGGTCCAGAACGGGATCGTGAGCGACAGCGTCAGAAACCCGTGGGCGATGGCACCGCCAAACGGGCCCGATGCGGCACGCTCCGGATCGGTGTGAATCCATTGGTCGTCATTCGCCGCTTCGGCGAAGAGGTTTACCCGGTCTTGGGTGATGGTGACGTACTCGGTATAGCCAAGATCGGTACCGATCAGGGTGGGCAGTTGATCGAGCGTGGTTGTCGTGGTCATTCTTTCTCCTTCTCTAGACCCAGCAGTCTGAGAGCGTTGGCCTTCAGAATGAGTGGACGGACTTGCTCTTTCATGCCAAGCGTCTCGAAGTCGCGCAGCCATCGATCCGGCGCGATCAGTGGGTAGTCCGATCCGAAGAGCACCTTGTGCTTGAGGTAGGAGTCGCACGCGCGAATGAGCTGGGTCGGAAAGTACTTCGGCGACCAACCAGACAGGTCGATCCACACATTTTCTTTGTGCGTCGCGATTGCGATGGCCTCGTCCTGCCATGGAACAGAGGGATGCGCCATGACTATTTGCCATTCGGCGAACTCGGCCGCTACGGTGTCGAGCAGCATTGGATTCGACAGCGATAACCTCAGGCCCGCCCCGCCGGGCAGCCCCGAGCCGATGCCGGTCTGGCCGGTGTGGAAGATGGCCGGCAGACCGTACGCGCAGATCACCGCGTAGAGCTCGAAGTAGCGCGGATCGCTCGGATCGAAATTCTGCACCGTCGGATGAAACTTGAACCCGCGTACACCGAAGTCCTCAACCAGCCGCCTCGCCTTTGTGATCGCGGTGGCCGGGTCGGTTGGGTCAACACTGCCGAAGGGGATGAGAACATCGTTGTGGCGCGCCGCGCCGACGGCGATCTCTTCGCTGCTGTTGGGTGCATGCCCGAGCGCACGTTCCGCATCGACCGTGAAGACGACTGCGGCCATCGACAGCGAGCGGTAAAGTTCAGCGATGTCGTCGAGGGTCGGGCGGGTCTCGCCGGTCTTGAAGTACTTGCTCGCTGCGTCCACCAACACCGGTGGAAGGGCGTTGTGCCCGTGGTCGTCCACCTCGACGTGCACGTGGGTGTCGAGGGCGACGATGGAATCGATGTCGATCGCCGTTTCGTAGACCACGATCAGGCCGCTGGCATGGAAGCGAATTGGGGCGGCAACGGGGGGAATTCTTCACCGATGCTCTGCTGCTTGTCGCCGAAGAGGCTCTCGAACTGCTGCTGTAGCTTCTCGTAGCTCCAGCCTCCCGTCGAGTAGGCGCTTTCGACCGCATCCGGGTGTGACCACAGCTGCAGACGATCACCACCGATACCGATGGCTTGGCCGGTCACAGACTGCGCCTCGTCGCTCGAGAGGTAGGCGATGAGGCCCGCGACGTCGCTGGAGGTTCCAAATCCGAGCTCGTGACGGAAGAAGTCGGGCATTGGCTCTCCGCGGTCGGCGGCCTCGATTGCAGCTCTGAAGAAGGGAATGGTCGCCGTCATGGCCGTGGCGGCGACCGGGATGACGGCATTCACGGTTACCTTCGCCCGCGCCAGTTCGAGCGCCCAGGTGCGCACCATTCCGACGATTCCGGCCTTGGCCGCCGAATAGTTGGTCTGACCGAAGTTACCCCGTTGTCCCGTCGGCGAACCGATGCAAATGATGCGACCGCCCTCCGCCTGCTCCCGAAACGCAATCGCGGCTTCGCGCGCACAGGTGAAGGTGCCGCGCAAATGCACGTTCACCACGAGGTCGAAGTCCTCGTCGCTCATCTTCCACAGCACGGTGTCGCGCAGGAGGCCAGCGTTCGTGACGAGAATATCGAGGCGCCCAAAGTTTTCTTTCGCGGCAGCCACGAGGGCTCTCGCGGTTTCGGTTGATCCGACCGCGGCCACTACCGCGACGGCTTGGCCGCCGGTTGCCGTAATCGATTCAACCGCTTCAGTCGACACTGCGGCATCGATGTCGTTCACGACGACCGAGGCTCCTTGGCGCGCCAGCTCTTGCGCGTACGCCAGACCCAGGCCACGGCCGCTGCCGGTGACGATCGCTACTTTGCCTTCGAGGCTCATCTCGAACTCACTTTCGTATTTGTTGGTGATTGGTTGTGTGGAGAGTCGCTCAGGTAGCGTCGCCGCGTGGGTATGCCGCTTTGATCTCGGCCTTTCGCACCTTGCCTGTCGCGGTCATGGGCAAGGCGTCAAGAATCAGCACTCGTTTAGGCAGCTTGTATCGCCCTAGTCGTGTCGATAGATGCTCCAAGACATCGACCTCGGTCAGGGAATGTCCGGGTTTGAGCGTGAGGAATGCCCAGGGCACTTCACCCCAGCGGTCATCGGCAAATCCGACCACCGCCGCCGCCGCCACCTGCGGCAGCTCTACGATGACCGATTCGATCTCCGCAGGATAGATGTTTTCCGCACCGGAGATGATCATGTCTTTCGAACGACCAGATAAGTGCACGAAGTGCTTTTCGTCGAAATAGCCAAGATCGCCGGTCTTAAACCAGCCGTCCTCGGTGAACGACCGTGCAGTTTCGTCGGGGTTGTTCCAGTAGCTGTCAAAAACGTTGCGGCCGATGACTTGGATCTCTCCAATACGCCCCGCGGCATCGTCAGCCGCACCCTCCACTCGCATTTCCACGAAAAAGTGCGGCAGTCCAGTCGATCCCGGACTGGCTTTACTTTGCGCAGCCGAGACACTGGTGATTCCAGGAGAGGTTTCCGTCATTCCGTAGCCTGCCGAGAAGGCGAGGCCGCGCTTTTCGAATTCATCGCTGACACGAGCGGCGATGGGTGAACCTCCGCACGTGAGTTTGCGCAGCGTGCTGATATCCGTCGAGTGCCAGTTCTCGTGGTCGCAGAGCAGCTGGAAGGTGGTCGGTACGCCATTGAGAGTGGTCACGCCGTATTCCTCGATGATGCGCAGCGCGCGCCCGGCGTCGAATTTGGGCTCCAGCACGATGGCCCCGCCTTTCAGCAGGGTGGGCAATACACCCATACTGAGCGCAGCGACGTGGTACATCGGTGAGATCATCAGCGACACGTCGTCACTGACGTAGTCGTAGTCGACAAGCACGTTGAACGTGTTCCAGGTCAGGTTGCCGTGGGTCAGCACCGCTCCTTTTGGCCGGCCGGTCGTTCCCGAGGTGTACAGAATGAGCGCCGGGTGCTCGAGCGTGACTGTCGTCTCGACGTACTCCGACTCGCCGCTCGCCACTACCGTGTCGAAGTCGCGATGCTCGGAGCCGTCGCCCGCCGCTTCCGGATGCTCGGCCGTCCGCACACGGATGACCCGGTCGATCGGTTGCAACCGCAGGATCTCGTCGACGATCGGCGCGAGCACGTCAATGTAAACCAGCGTGGTGCTCGCCGAGTCGCCGAGCATGTAGGCAATCTCGGCGGCGGCGAGACGGGCATTGAGGGCGACGGTGACGGCACCGAGCTGAGCGACGGCAAAGAGCATCTCGAGGAATGCCGGGTGGTTCTCCCCGACGAAGGCCACATGGTCGCCTGCGCACACACCGTCGGCGGCAAGCGCATTGGCAAGGGCATCCACTCGGCGATCGAGTTCGTCGTAGCTAGTCAGGCGGTCATCGAAGACGATGGCGGTCTGCCCCGCGGACTTGTATTTGCGCCGATGCAGCCACGAGCCGAGCCCCTCGTTGCGGGCGTGCTCAGCGCGCATGAGAACCGCCGAGAGCGACCCGACACGCACGAAGGCTGTCGTAGAGGTTCGAGATCTGCGCATGTGACAACGCGCTGGTCATTCTTGCTTCGATCGCGTCGACGGGCTCACGCAACCGACCGAGCATGGCTATGGCCTTTTCTGTCAGTGTGATGAAGAACTGCCGACGGCTCTCTTCGTCTCGACGTCTGGTGATCAGGCCGTCGGTTTCCAGTCCGTTAACCAGCTGCGCCATCGACTGAGCACGAACGAACGAGTTTCTGGCCAGGTCGGCCGACGTGAGTTGGGGGTGACGTTCGATGACGGTCAATGCGGTGTACTGGGCGAGAGTGAGCCCCTCCGTGAGGACGACCTCGTCCATTTTGAATCGTGTCGCTGATTCGAGCTGCTTGATGAGGTAGACCAGCGTTGCTTGGGCCTGATTTGCTGCTGCCATATCGACTACGTCTCGATCTATGTTTTGTTTCATCTCGATATCGATTCGGTGAGTGGGGCCGCCGTCGCGGGGCGGCGGGTGAACAGGCCGACGATCTTCGGCCACAGGCCGCCAGGCAGGAACAGTAGGAAGGCCATGAGAACGATGGCGTACGCGATGTATTGCAGGACGGTTCCGGCGATCGGTGGCAGCGAGGGAATGTTGCTCGCGGAGTTCAGTAACTGCACGAGTGCTGTGATCAACACGGCCCCGACGACTCCGCCCCAGATGGTGCCGAGCCCGCCCACCACGGCCATGATCACGTAGGTGAACGAAGCCGATGCCGGAAACGACTCCGAGCTGACATAGGGAGTGAAGAACGCGCTGATGCCGCCGGCGAGCCCAGCGAAGCCGCCCGCCAGAGCGAAGACAGCCAGCTTGGTCCGAAGGATAGGCACGCCTGACGACGCGGCAGCAGACTCACTGGCGGCGAGTGCGCGCACCCCTCGACCGAACCTGCTCACGACGACATTGCGGGAGACGAGGATAACGGCGGCAAGAACAGCGAGCGAGAAGTAGACGTAAAACAGCTGGCCCGAGAATTCGAAGGTGCCGATGCCGAGCTGCGGAATGCCGCCGATGCCGACCGCGCCACCGAACAGCGGCACGGCAGAGATGAGCGCCTGCACGAGCAGCAGCACCGCGAGTGTGCCGAACGCCAGGTAATGACCACGCAACCGTAAAAGTGGAAGGCCGAGCAGGTATGCGCATGCTGCGGCAATCAGCGGGGCAGCGATAAGTGCAATCAGCGATGGCACATGGAATCGCACCGTCAGCACCGCCACCGTGAGCGCCCCGATGGCGACGAACGCCCCCTGGCCAAGCGATGCCTGGCCCGCATAGCCCATGAAGAGCGACAACCCGGTGACGATGATGGCGGCCAGAATCAGCTGAACGTATACAGAGCGGTCGGCCATGAACAGGGGAATGATGACAGCCATGACGGCAACTATCAGGATGATGATCGACGAGCGGATTTTGTTCGTCACTTTGCCTCCTCTACGGTGAGACTCTTGTGCCGAACGATCATCACGACGAGAAGCATGATGAGAGCGACGACGGTTTGGAACGAGCCGCCAAAGTAGCCAGCGACAACTTGCCCTGCGACGCCGAGAATCAGGCCGCCGACCAGGGTCAGCCCGGGGCTCGAAAGTCCTCCGAATACGGCGGCGGCGAACCCGCTGAGCGCGAGCGGCAGGTCGGAAGTGAAAGAGAGTGGACTGTATGGTGCCGTCACGACGCCGGCGAGCCCGCCGAGCAGGCCTGCGATGCCGAAGGCGACCAGGCCCATCTTGCGCGTGCTGATACCGACCAGTGCGGCGGCGCGCGGGTTCGAGGCGGCAGCGGTCAGGCCTTTGCCGAGGTAGCTGTAGCCGAAAAACAATCCGATGACGATAAACGCAACTGTGCCGACCGCAACGACGAGCAGCCGCTGGGTCCCGATGCTGGCCCCGAAGATCTTGACCGAGCCGTCGAGCCCGCCGGGCGAGAGGGGCGTCTGGCCCCAGATCAGTACGACGATACCGCTGGTCAGTATCGACAGGCTCAGGGTGACCAGCAACGAGATCATTGGCGGAGTACCGCGTTTGCCGATGGCAATTGCGCCGAACAGCACCCCGACCGCCCCACTGATGCCGACGGCCAACAGCTCGCTGACGCCGTGCGGCAGCCCAGTGTTCAGCAGTGAGTAGGAGGTGAGCCCGCCGACGACCGCGAGTGAACCTTGAGTGAAGTTCACCACATGGGTCACTCGGTAGACCATGACGAAACCACTACCGATAAGCGCGAAGGTCGCTCCGAGCGTCAGTCCCGACACTAAATAGATGAGGAATGAGTTCATGATGCTTCTTCCTGAGCAGGCAGCGCTACGGCATCCAGCCCGCCGAAGTACGCGTCGGCGAGCGCCGGATCTGCTTCGAGGTCTGAGCACAGGCCAGAGGCGACCACCCGGCCGGCTTCGAGCACGTACCCGCGAGTGCAGAGCCGGAACGCAAGCTCGATCTCTTGCTCAATCAGCACAATGGTGGTGCCGTGCTCGCGGTTGAGAGTCGTGAGGTACCCGGCGAGCTCCGCGACGACGATCGGTGCCAGCCCGAGCGAAAGCTCGTCGATCAGCAGCAGATCCGGCTGTGCCATCAGCGCGCGACCGATGGCGACCATCTGCTGCTGACCGCCTGAGAGCGTGCCCGCCTTCTGCTTGCGGAAGCGTTTGACCTCGGGCAGCAGGCTATAGATCATGGAGGGGTCTTTGTCTTTTGCCTTCCAGGCGCCGAGCTTGAGATTGTCTTCGACTGACATGTCGGCGAACATCAACCGCCCCTCTGGCACCTGCGCCACTCGGCCGCCGACATCAAGCCGGCCGGAGGCGATGGCGACGATTCCACTTGCGGCGTTCACGAGCGATGATTTGCCGGCGCCGTTCGGTCCGACAAGGGCGACCATCTCGCCCTGCTGAACCTCCAGGGTCACGCCATCGACCGCGACGGCAGAGCCGTAGCGGATAACGACGTCAGTGAGTGACAGCATGAGGTGCCTCCGATCCGAAATAAGCGGCGACGACACGTGGATTGCTGCGCACCTCGGTCGGGGTGCCCTGGGCGATGACCTCGCCGAGGTCGAGAACCGTGATCGACGTCGCTAAGCGCATCACCATCTTCACGTCGTGTTCGATCAGGATGATTGTCATTCCCCCGTCCCGAAGCTCTGCGATGAGGCGCGAAAGATCCGCGCGTTCGACCTCGCGTAAACCCGAAGCCGGTTCGTCGAGGAGTAACAGTTTGGGGTTGCCGGCAAGTGCCCGTGCGACCTGCACGCGGCGCTGTTGGCCGAGTGGCAGCGACTCCGCCGCGCGATCAGCCCACTCGGTCAGCCCGACACGGGCGAGGGCATCCTCAGCGGCTCGCTTGATCTCCTTTTCTTCAGTCCGTTGCCGTGGAATACGAAGTGCCGCAGCGAGTGCACCACACTTCGTCATCGCCGTTGCTCCGACCATCACGTTCTCGAGCACCGTCATTCCGGTGAACAGCCTCGCGCCCTGGAATACGATGGAAATTCCGAGCCGTGCCCTTCGGTGTGCGGGCAGACGATCCACCCGCACCCCGTTGAAAGTGATCGTGCCGTGTTGGGCCTGGGCGTGACCGCTGATGAGGTTGAACA
>JAYVNU010000226.1:0-3935 GCA_043758345.1 Lacisediminihabitans sp. | reverse complement strand
GGATTCCTCGGCAGCGCGATCGGGGTCATCTTCGGGATCGGGATCGGATCGGTGATCAGCAACGCGCTGTCCCGAGCACTGCTCTCGGGGCTGCCTGGACTTCATCTGCTGCAGTTTGCGCCGTCGTCGATCGCATCGCATTCCTCGCCGGGACGCTTCCGGCCAGTCGTGCCGCCAAGCAGAACCCGATCGACGCATTGCGGTACGAGTAGCGGGAGGCCCGACGATCGCACCGTGGTTTGATGGGACGGTGACCCAACACCGTGACCACCTCGACGATCTCGCCGCGTTCGTTCGGGCGTCCCCGTCGAGTTACCACGCCGTCGATGAGGTGGCACGGCGTCTCACTGCTGCCGAATTCGAGCAGCTCTCGGAATCGGATGCCTGGCCGACTCGCGATCCGAACGTGCAGGAGGCGCGTGGTCGTCGCGCAAAGCGCTCGACCTCCGGTCGGTTCTTCGTCATTCGTGACGGGGCGATCGTTGCGTGGGCTGTTCCGGCGACGGCGACGGCGATCACCCCCTTCCGCATCGTCGGGGCGCATACCGATTCCCCCGGATTCACGCTCAAACCGAAGCCGACGACCGAGGCGTACGGATGGCTGCAGGCCGGGGTCGAGGTCTACGGTGGTCCGCTCTACAACTCCTGGCTCGACCGCGAACTCGAGTTCGCCGGCCGCCTCGTGTTCGTCGATGGCACCGTTGAACTCGTTCGCACCGGACCGTTCCTCCGATTTCCGCAACTCGCCGTGCACCTCGACCGCGCCGTCAACTCTGAGGGCCTGAAGCTCAACCCGCAACAGCATCTGAATCCGGTCATCGGCGTCGGCGACCTCGCCGAGACAGACATCGTCGCCCACCTCGCCTCGCTTGCCGGGCGTGCGGGGGAAACCGTGGCCGGGTACGACATCGTCGTCGCCGACACGGCGGCACCACAGGTGTTCGGGCTCGGCGAACGGCTGTTCGCCTCGGGTCGACTCGACAACCTCTCCTCGGTACACGCTGGGCTTTCCGCCCTGATCGGGATGCCTGCGAGTCATGCCGAGGTGACCCTCGAATCACCGATCACCGTCTTCGCCGCCTTCGACCACGAGGAGGTCGGTTCCGATTCGCGGTCGGGGGCCGGCGGCTCGTTCCTCGAGGAGGTGCTGACCCGCCTCGCGCCGAACCCGGTGGATCGGGCGCGCGCCTTCGCGCACTCCTGGCACCTTTCTGTGGATGCCGGCCATGCCATCCATCCGAATTATCCCGACCGTCACGATCCGGTGAATCGTCCGATCGTGAACGGTGGTCCTCTCCTCAAGATCAACGCGAATCAGCGGTATGCCACCGATGCCCTCGGCGTGGCGGAGTGGCGGCGGGCCTGCGCGCAGGCTGGGGTCTCGTCTCAGGAATTCGTATCGAACAACGCGGTGCCCTGTGGCTCGACGATCGGGCCCATCACGGCAGCGAGACTCGGCATCCGCACGATCGACGTCGGAATCCCGTTGCTCAGCATGCACAGTGCTCGCGAACTCTGCGGAGTGGATGACCCGTGGTCGCTCAGCACCGCCATCGGGGCGTTCCTCGCGCCGACGGCCGAATCGCGCGAGCAGGTGATCGCGGCGGGAGGGCGCCCCGACCCGCGCCCCGAGCCCGACGACCAACCCGATGACGAGCCGCCGTCGCCGCCGCAGCTCTCGCTGGTGAAATGACCACCATCGCCGTTACAGCACGCGCGGTCGCCGGGCAACGGTCTGGCCCCGCCGTCCAGCTCAGGGTTTACTGATCGTCATGGGACTCTGGGGAAAATCGAAGACCGCTGCTACTCGGGTGCCGGGGCTCGTGCCGACCGGTTCGCTGCGAAAAGCGCGGGTCGAAGCATCCATTCCGGTTGCCATCGAAATCGCGGGACAGTGGGCGTGGCGCCTCCTCGCGGTGACGGGCGCGGTCGTAGTTTTCGGATTGCTCATCGTCAACCTCAAAGAGATTGTCATCCCGTTCATGGTCGCGCTGCTCATCTCGGCACTACTCGTGCCGTTCGTAAACTTCCTGCGGCGAAACGGTCTGCCGAAATGGCTGTCGATCGTCATCGCGCTCGTCGTCTTCATCGTTGTGGTCGGTGGGCTCGTCTTCCTCGTCGTGCTGCAGGTGCGGGCGGGTTTTCCCGACCTCGAGAAGCGCTCGGTCAGTGCCTACACGAATTTCCGGACGTTCCTGAAGACCTCGACGCTGCGGGTCTCCGACTCCCAGTTCAATTCGTATCTCGCGCAGATCGGCACGGCGATCCAGGCAGACAGCAAGAATCTAGCGAGCGGGGCGCTAACGATCGGAACCTCCGGGTTGCATCTCCTCACCGGGGCACTGCTCGTGTTGTTCTCCACGATCTTCCTGCTCATCGACGGCACCGGGGTGTGGCGCTGGGTGACGAAACTGTTTCCACGTCGGGCGCGCACAGCCGTCGACGGAGCGGGGAAGGCCGGATGGCTGACCCTCACCACCTTCGTTCGGGTGCAGGTGTTCGTGGCAGCGGTCAATGCCGTCGGGATCGGACTCTTCGCCTTCTTCCTCGGCCTGCCGCTCGCCATCCCGATCGCGATCGTGGTCTTTCTCGCGTCGTTCATCCCGGTGGTGGGGGCGATCGCGACCGGGGTCATCGCCGTCGCCATCGCGCTCGTCTACGTCGGACCGATCCAGGCGATCATCATGCTCGGCGGCGTACTCGGCGTGCACCTGCTCGAGGCGCATGTGCTCCAGCCGCTCGTGATGGGCACGGCAGTGAAGGTGCATCCACTCGCCGTCGTACTCGGCGTCGCTGCGGGATCGTACGTCGCCGGAATTCCGGGTGCGCTGTTCGCCGTGCCGATCCTCGCGACGATCAACGTGATGTTCACCTACGTCGCGAGTGGCGACTGGAAAGCGCTGTCGAAGAAACGCGCGGAGGACGACGCGGCCGCGGCGGTGCTCGAAACCTCCTGATCGAGATTTCGTGACCTGAGTCCCACCTTTCGGTGACTCGCTTCGGCACGATGGGCCTGTCGGGCGGATGCTCGTCCTCGCGACGGGCGCCGGCGGGTCGGCACTGGTCGAGCAGGTCACTGTCCTCAGCGAAGGACCTGACCGGCACGGAGGAGCAACGTGAGGGGCCCGCAAAACAGGCGCCGATGCCGCTCAACGGGTTCTTCGGGCCATTATCGCCGGGAGAAGCCGCGCTCGCTCGGTTCGTCGACCCGTCCGAGCATCCGCCAGACCGTCGAGGTCAGCGGCGGATACTGCAGTGCGATCTGCCGAAGCACGCGATACTCGCGGGTGGACGACGGATGCTGCCCGCCGTCCGCGGTGATCGCCTCGGCCCTGAGCAGCCAGACCACCAGCTCGTCGACGGTGAGCAGTTCTTCCATGAAAGCCCACGGATCTTCGCCGGCCAGTAGCCGTTCGTGCACAACCGTTTCGAGCTCCTGGGCGGCTTCGGCCCGCAGCACTTCGAGGCTACCGCGACCGCGGGGGATCGCAGGACCACCGGGATCGGGACTCCTGTCAGACATCGTTCCAGCCCAAACACGACAACCTGTGCGGGGCGTCAATCCGGCACTCCGTCTACAACTCGCTCGTACGTTTCGTTCATTTTGCGCGTGGTGGGTCTTCGCCTCAGCGCGGCCAGCGCACACGCTGCTCCTCGCGCGCCGGGGCGATGATCGTGCCGAGACGGCCGGCTGAATCGGGGTGATCGTCGCGTCCGAGAACTTGCACTCGCGCATCACCGTGGCGGTGCCAGATGGATGCCGTCCACGCGCACAGCACCGCATCGAGCAGGTCTTCGCGATGCTTGTATGGGCCGTCGAGGAGGGGCGACGGTTCTGCCGTGAGCCACTCGGTGAGCGGATGACTCGTCATCAGCAGTGGGGGAGTCGCGGCATCCAGCGCCACCATCCGTCGAATCAACTCGTCGCAGGCCGC
>JAYVNU010000225.1:0-3951 GCA_043758345.1 Lacisediminihabitans sp. | reverse complement strand
GAGCGGCGGGCGACGCGGTTTCGACATCGAGCTGGCGCCGGCCGACCTGGCGCGCGCGACCTCCGCGATCATCGCGGCCATCGGCCGGGACTGACCGCACCGCGGAGACGGTGACCCGCCGGGCGAGACCTCTGGTCTGAGAGACCCGTCGATCAGGGAAGGTCGCGCGTTTTCGCCTGTCGCGCGCGATGGTTGCCGATTATCGCGCTCACGACCATGTATCCGGCGTAAAGGAACAGCAGAGTCGCAACGGCCGGGATGATGAACGACCTGTTCTGGCCATTGACGAAGTTGTTCACGTACCCGAGGATCGGGAGTGAATACCAGACCCGCCCCTGGATCTGCGCCGCAACGACCGGCTTCGGATCGGGGAGGGTGTTGTTGTCTCCCTTGAACTGGAATGTACGTTTTCCGTTCGAATCGGACTGGATGGAAATGATCCGGTGGGTGATCACGCCCGGCTTCCCCGACTCGATCTGGTAGGTCGCGACATCCCCGATCCGCAGCTGGCTGGCTGTGACGGGCACGTCGACGAGCAGCGTGCCGGGGGGGAAGTGTGGGATCATCGAACTCGTCAGAACCGTGAGCGGGATGCCGCCGGAAACTTTCGGGATGACGATGACGAGCAGCGCGAGGGCGAAGACGAGAACAAGAAGCGCGCCGCTGAGAGAGAGCCCGATGTAGTGCAGGAGCCCTCTCTCTGAGAGGGGTTCTTTTTCAGGCGGTATGCCGAGGGACGGCGTAGCGGAGTCGGTCACGATCTGATTGTGGCCGATAGCGAACCCGTGTGTTGACGATTCACTACGGCAGCGTCGTGAGCGAGAACGTCTGCGCGACGGTTCCGTTGCAGTCCTGCAGCTGCAGCTGCGTTCCGGCGGTCTTCTTCTTGCCGGTGGTATCGAGGCATTGCCCGCTGTTCAGGTTGACGAAGTGCACGAGCATTCCGCTCGTTCCCTCGGCCACGATCTGCCACTGCTGGGTAGTGCCGGCGTTGTATGACCACAACTGCGCCTTCTGGGAATTGTTCGCTCCGGCGCCATTTTTGATGTCGATGTCCCACGCGAAAGTCGCGAAGTTGGTCGCCACGACCTCGTAGTTGCCGCCGCTCGTCGCGACGAACTGCCAGGACTGCAGTCGGGACGTGTCGCAGCCGTTGACGACGAGCGCCGTTCCGTCCGCCGGCGTGGTGCCTGCTGCTCCCGCATCGATGCAGAGCGCGCTGTTCGGGTTGGAGATCGAATAACGTCCGTTGTTGTCGACGGTGGTCGTCGTGACCGAAGCCGCAGCGGATGCGGCCGAGGAATTGCGCGCCGCATCTCTCGCGACGACCGTGTACGAGTAGGCCGTGTTGCGGACGAGATCCGTGTTTGTGAAGGTGACCGTCGGGGAGGTCACGCTCCCGATGAGGGTTCCCGCGCTGTAGATGTCGTACGTCGCCACGGCGACGTTGTCGCTCGATGCCGTCCACGACACGGTGGCTGATGTGCTGGTGGCGGTTGCACTCACAGCGGTGGGAGTGGATGGCGCGACCGTGTCGGTCCAGGTCTGTCTCGCAGAGACGGCCGAGGAACCGCTCCACGATCCGGCCGAGTAGCTGAGCTTCGTGAGCGGGTTCGAGGCGGCCGCGCCCGGCGCGGCCGAGTAGCTCGAACTGATCGACGTGCGGATGCAGAAGATCGCCGACCCGCCGGCGGCGAGGCTGGAGGTGAAGGAGAGTCCGGCCGTCAGAGACACTGCCGGGGAGCCGACCGGGACACCCGACGCAGGGGTGCAGGCGGAGGTGGTCGCAACGATCCAGCCAGTGACCGTCGTCGCGTTGGCGAGGTTGTTTCCATTCGCAGCGATGACCTGGGCCGTGTAGGAGGTCGCCGGCACCGATCCGGTGTTCGTGATGGTGACGGGCGAGGTGTCGCTGAGATTGGCAGCGCTGTAGGCGGCGTCGAGAGTCGGTGAACTCGACTGTGTGACGGTGAGGGATCCCGCGGTGACCGTCGAGGTGAGCCCGGAGCTCGCGGCCGTCCACACGGCGCTTGCCATACCCGTGCCCGCCAGCACGAGGAAGGTCGAGAGTGCGACTGTCAGACCGATGATCAGTGGGCGGCTACGAGGAAGGCGGCGAGACCGTTGCGACGTCATTAGGACTGGATCCCGTCGACGACAGCGACGAAACTCAGCGCGCTCTGACCCTGCGCAGAGGTGGCGGCGGTCGACGAGAGCGACACCGCGACACAGAGCACGCTTGAGGTTCCTGTCGCGAACGGACCGCCGACTGCTGCGACCGCCGGGGAGGCGAAGGTGCTCGACACCCAGCTCGAGGTCACCGTTCCCGCGGCGCAATTCGGGGCATCGGTCGCGGTGGCGAACTTCACGGTGAGCGCCTGGGAAAAGGTGTTCGAGGCGGGAATTGTGAGCCCGGTCGTTCGCAGGGTCAGGGGCACGGTACCCGTATTCTTGACGACGGCCGAGCCGTAGACCATCGCGCCGGGGTAGAGCGGAGTCGTCGGCATCGACAGGGCGGTCGTGACGACAATCGTCGCGCTACCGGATGACAGGATTGCGCTCGAGTCCGCCGTAAGCGAGTTGTTCCAGAGGGCGTATGTTCCGCCCGTCGCGATGACGGCGGCGCAGACAGCGAGCGCGATGGCGGCGACGGCGGCGATGATCGTGCGAGGGGAGATCATTCGAGACACCGCCTAAGAACTTGTGAGAGGAGAGATGGATGCGTGACAACGTGCTGATGACACACGAGTGCCCGCCTTCGGCTGGCGGGCACTCGTGCCGCGGGGTTAGTTCTGGGTGAGCGTCACGGTGAGGTTGTTGAGGTTCGCGTTACCGAGCTTCGCGGCGTTCTCCGTGCCGGCCGTGCCCGACTTCGGGAAGGTGATCGTCGCGGTGAGGGTCACTGCCGAGGCTGAGACGCCGGTGGTTCCGGGGGTGACCGTATATGACGAGCCGCTTCCGGTGATCGCTGCGCCGGTCGCTGCGACGACGGTGTTGGCGTTGAGGTAGTTCGCCAGCGCGATATCAGCAGCATTTCCGGCAGTGTTCGGAGTGATCGAGGCTGCACCGAGACCGAGGGTTGCGACGAGGTTGTCGCCCGACGCGGTGATGTTGACAGTCTTCGTATACTTCAGCACGTCGCCGGGGCTGGCCTTGAAGCTCGAGAGCGAGATGGGGGTCGTACCGCCGTTCACGGTCCAGACGCCTGCGGCTCCATCGGCGACGAGAAGGTTTCCGGCGACGATCGTTCCGCCGGCGACAGAGATGCTGGAGTTCCAGAGCGCGAATGTGCCCGCACCGCCGATGAGGAGAGCGATACCGATAGCACCGGCGATTGCGCCTTTGAGGAGCTTGTTCATGATGGTTCCTTTCGCGACACCTTCGTGTCGGGTGAGAGCGAACGAAAGTCCGCGGTCGTGCTGGTGTGCCGCGTCCGCGGCTGGCATCCCGCGGTGCGCGAGATGCAGAGTCTGAGTGGCCCGGATGTCGCCATCCGGAGCTTCACCCGGCCGTGTCCACCCTGCGGTGGTGGTGCCCGGGCAACTCCCCCACAACTGACATTAGTGATGACAGACAGTACTGTCTATCCTCTATTTACCCCCAATCCGGGGCGCACCGGTATATCGGATTCACGACTCGATTGATGTCATAAGCAGACGATTGCTTTGCAAATCGACGCTTCTTGCGCATAAAGCGAGGGAATCCGTCGAAGATGAGCTATCCGCGAGAACGATGTCCGTCGAGGGCGCCGCATACGGGCACAGACCTGCGCCCCGAATAAATCGACTCGCGCGAGTCCTGGGCAGGCCGCACTGCGCGCCACCCGGCACGCTGGGCTTCCCGGCTGATGCTGCTAGGAGGTCTGGGTGACCGCGACGCCCATGTTGGCGAAGCTGACCGAACCGTTCACACCGGCGTAGGCGTTTGCGGCACCGACCGGGAAGATGATCG
>JAYVNU010000224.1:0-3956 GCA_043758345.1 Lacisediminihabitans sp. | reverse complement strand
ACACGGTACGCCCGGCACCTGAAGCCGAACAGGGTGTCGCGAGTCCGATCTGGCCGGCCTGAGATCAGTGCGAGATGGGCTTCGTTCGGAAGGTCGCGAAGATCCGCACGATGAAAGCAAGCAGACCGAGGATGACGACCGTGAGAATCAGCAGGATCGGTCCATCGGACGGCAGCGAGCTTGTGCTGTCCGCGAGGTGGATCTTCGGGCTCTTGTTCTTCGTTCCGGCCGAGCTGCCGGTCAAGAATCCTGAGTCCGGAAGAGCGGATGCCAGCGTGCGCGGCCATGAGGCCACGCTCGGGGCCGAGGTGGGCTGGGGGGTGATCACCGGCGGTGGCGGGGCTGGTGCGGCCGGCACTGGAGCGGAGGCGGCGGGTGCTGCCGGGGCGGCCCTCAGCGCAGCAGGTGCCGCCTTCACAGCGGGAGCGTGAGCGGGTGCCGCCTTGGCGGCCGGGGCGGGGGCGGCAGCTGCGGCCGGCGCTCCATACTTGCCGAAGTCTTCGACGGCCCAGCTCACGCCGTTCGCGTCGACGAAGTAGGCGACACCGACATCCGTGTAGTCACCGAGAATGTTCGCCCGGTGTCCGGCGGAGTTCATCCACGCCGTGTGGGTATCGGACGGCGAAGGAAAGCCGGTTGCCACGTTCTCGCCAGCTTTCGACCACCCGCGCGGGATCTGCGAGCTGTAGCTCGGGTTGTGGGACATGGCGCCGTTGGCGGCCATCTGCTGGGCCCAGCCTGCCGCGACCGCGTCCATTGCCCCGTTGCGGGCGAGTGGCGGTAGCCCTGCCGAGGCTCGCGCCTGGTTGAGCAGGGACCCGATCGTGTCGGCCTCCGACGCCGCGGCGCGCGAGACCCCGATGCCGGTGATTCCGGTGATTCCGATCGAAAGCAGCACCGCGAGAACTATCCCGCCGCGCGCGCGCCCCAACCGCTTCTCCCCCAAGAATGCCATTCGGCGAGCTTATGGGCGCGCGCAGCACCCACGACAGTCCCAACATGGGGGGGGTAGAACGATGCAGTTGCATCGAACGACAAGCTAGGGCGTGCCTCCTATATCGGCAAGAGTTTGACGGCATTGTGGGGTGGTGAGTTCGAAATTACTGTCTCGATTCCGTGTGCTGACTGATGTGCAGTGGGCTCGTTTGGACGTTGCTGTTGCCCTCGAACGCGGGGCATCGAGGTCATCCGTTCGGTGACAACACGCGGGTGGTGGAAGGGATCATCTACCGGTGTCGACACCGGTGTCGATACCGGGGTTGCGTGGCGTGATTTGCCACGGTCGGAGTTTGGGCCGGGGCAGACGGTGTGGAAACGTCACCGCCGTTATTCCGGGGATGGGACCTGGGATGCTGCCCTGCAGCTGCTGCTTCGAAGATCAGGCGGTGCGGCGGAGATCTGCGACGAATCTTCCCGAACGCAGTTCAAGCCTTTCGATCCGCTTGACTCGCGCCGCTTCCCGATCGAAGCCGGTGTAGGCGAGAGGAGGCAGCTTTCGCACGTTGGCTGAGCACTCAAAGTTGGCACAGACGAGAGTTGAGACTGTATTGCCGGCACGCCCCGCTGGCCCTGCTCTTCGCGCGTTGAAGTACTGCACGTCATTCGGGAGGGTGACATCTTCGCACCACGAGCATTGCGGGCGAGAGCGCGTATGATCATCGGACTGTCGAAGCATGATCCCGGTCGGGCCATCCTCGAGATGGCTGACGACGTAGCCAATAGTGGGGAGCTTGGGATCTTTCCATCCCAGATAGTCGAGGTCTGTCCAGACAAGGGTGTCAAATTCGGCCGGCAGCGTGATGGCCTTCCGTTCCCGGAGGGACGTATTGATGAAGGATGCGCGCACGTCGGCAGCGGTGAGCTGTTTCACGATGGGTCCTTTCGCTGTAGGAAGTGGAAGTCAGCTGGATGGCCAGTGACTGAGCGTGAAGTGCAGGGCGTCCAGAGCGCTGTCCCACGACGCTGCGGTGGAGCGTGTGCCGTGGCTAAACGCTCCGCCTCGTTCCAATAAGACATAGCCATGAAAGGTGGCATGCAGTAATCGCACGGCATCCGTCTCGTCGGGCTCGCTCAGTGCATAGCCGCGCAGGATGGCTCGCGTCATGTCTGCATGGCGGCGAGCAGCGCTCTGCTCGGCAACATCTGGTTCCAAGGTCATTTGAGTCGATGCATAACGCCCGGGATGCTTCAGCGCGTACACCCGGTACGCGCTGGCGAAGGCGACGAGGGCGTCACGACCGGCTCGCCCCGCAAGTGCCGCACCCACCTGATCGGCAAGTTCCGCCAACGAGAGAACTGCTATCCCAGAACGTAGTTCGTGCAGACTGCGCACGTGGGCGTAGAGGCTGGCGTCCTTGACGTCGAAGTGCCGAGCGATGGCGGACATCGACACATTCTCGAATCCGTCCGTGTCGGCCAGGTCTGCTGCGGCGGCGATGATGCGGGACGGAGTGAGTCCTGCGCGTGCCATGATTGCCCCTTCCGACATTTCCTAGGGATACCCTAATTTCACCTAAGACTTCTAGTCAAATCCGCAATCTCAGATTCAATACCGGAATGCGGATGGCCGCCTTGGCTCACGGGGATTACAGCCTAGGCAGACGAAGATCCGGTGCGCGGTGCTTTCCGACTCGATCGCGCCACGGCGTGCTTCGGGCCCTCGGCTCGGGTGTATCTCCCATATATTTCAGAGTTTTGACGGCATTGTGGGGTGGTGAGTTCGAAATTACTGTCTCGTTTCCGTGTGCTGACTGATGTGCAGTGGGCTCGTCGACCAGCTCGCAACCCGAAAACGACGAGGCTACCGCGGCGACAGACCACCCTGCTCGATACCGACGCCCGCAAAGACCGCAACGTCGTCGAACGCTCACTCGCACTCAACAAGCAATCGCGTGGCATCGCCACCCGATGCGACAAACCCGCCATCACCTACCGCGCCGCCGCAGTACTCCACGCCTGCATCGCCCGGATCCGTACCCGGAAAAGCACCCTAGTCTTCGGGGTGCTTTCTGCCCCGCCGACGGAGTTTCTGACCGTAGATCCCGCCGACGAGACCGATGATCATCATCGCCCCGCCGATCACGAATCCGAGGATCATTGCCCGGACTCCGCTCGGCTCACAGCAGCGCTTTCGTGTGCCAGACGGTCTTCGTCTCAGTGAAGAAGGTGATGCGCTCGACCGACGGATGAGGCACGCCGGGCTCCGGCGCGAGCACCCGCTTGAGAGTGTCGGCGGCCGCGATCTGGAGGTCGACCCAGTTAAGCTGCTCCGCTCCGGCGAGATCGAGAGCATTGACGTCGGCGTGACTGGCGAGCCACGGCGCGATCTCGGCGGGAGACCCGGTGAGGATGTTGACGACGCCGCCCGGGACGTCGCTCGTCGCGAGCACCTCCGCCAGGCTGATCGCGCTGAGCGGGGCAGCCTCGCTCGCGATCACGACAACAGTGTTGCCGCTGAGGATGACGGGGGCGACGACGTTCACGAGCCCGAGCAGCGACGAGCCACCGGACGAGCTCGGCAGCGAGCTCTGCGGGGCGATGACCGCGACCACTCCGGTCGGTTCCGGCGTCGAGACGTTGAAGTACGGGCCGCTGACCGGATTGCCGTTGCCGGCCACCTGCACATACTTGTCAGCCCAGCCGGCGTACCAAACCCAGACGTCGATGGCGGCATCCACCTCGGTTTCCGCCACCCTAGCCGACAGTCCCTCGCCCCGCCGCAGCTCGTCGACGAACTGAACGCGACGCCCCTCGAGCAGTTCGGCGATGCGGTACAGCACCTGGCCGCGGTTGTAGCCGGTGGCGGCAGCCCAGCCCGCACCGGCTGCACGGGCTGCGACGACGGCATCCCGGGCATCCTTCCGAGACGCTTTCGCGGCGTTGGCGAGGAATTCGCCCTTCGCCGTCGCGATCTCGTAGACGCGCCCCGATTCGCTGCGCGGGAACGTGCCGCCGAT
>JAYVNU010000223.1:0-12095 GCA_043758345.1 Lacisediminihabitans sp. | reverse complement strand
TGCCGTCTCGAGTGGGACATCCGGAGTCGTCACCGTCACGACCGCCACCCGCGTGCCGCACGTCGCCGTCTCGAAGCGCCAGGTTCTCGCCACCGGGTCGACCGGACGGGTCGGCGATCTCGTCGACTTCAGCTTCAGCGTGACCGACACGGGCGACACCTCGCTCGCTGGCGTCACGTTGGTCGACGGCCAGCCGGGACGCTCGAACATCGTCTACAGCTGGCCGGCATCCGCCGGTGCGCGGCTTCCGGGGCAGACCGCCAACGCCACCTACCGACTGACGCAGGCGGATGTCGACGCCGCATCGATGCCGTCGACGGTGACAGCCACCGGGTCGACGCCGCTGTCGACCACCGTCGCGGACGCCACGGCATCGACGACGCTCATCGCCGCGAACCCGCTCGTCACGATCGCCACCGCGGGAGACGGCCTCAACTGCGTGCTCCGCGTGGAGCGCTACCCGGCGTAGCCCGCCCCGCCCGGCCCCGTCGCACCCTCCCGCCCCCGCTGACGACTCGCCCCGCCCGCCTCTTCCGAAAACGCAGGAGTCTCTGGAATTTTTGAGCAAAAGGTGCCTGTTTTTCTCGAATTCGTGAGAATCTCCTGCGTTTTAGGTGGGGCGGAGGGCAAGCAGGCGCGGGATGCCGCACTACCCGCCGATCGGCGATGGACGCAGCTCGCGAAGCGTGCGGAACCGCCCCTGCTTGCGCGCACCGAGCACCGCGACGGCGAGCGCCCCGACCAACCAGGCCAGCAGGATGAGGAACGGCGCGAGCACACTCTGCGACCCGCCGTACATCAGGGTGCGGATGCCATCCACCGCGTGACTCATCGGAAGCACCTCGTGCAGCGCGCGCAGCGGTGCCGGCAGCGTCTGCCACGGGAACGTGCCCCCGGCAACCACCAGCTGGATGACCATGAGCAGCAGCCCGAGGAACTGCCCGGTGCTGCCGAGCAGCACATTCAGGGCGAGGATGATCGCGGCATAGGTGATCGTGGTGAACGCCATGAAGCCGAGCATTCCGGCTCCGTTCGCGATAGTGAAGTGCAGCCCGAGCGTGACGATCAGGAAGAGCCCGGCCATCTGGATGATCCCGAGAATGGCGGGCGTCAACCAGCCGGCGAGGGTGGTGCGGACCGGCCGCTTGACCGCGGTGAGCGCTCGGCGCGAGAGGGGCCGCACGAGCAGGAACAGCGCATACATGCCGATCCACGCCGCCAGGCTGAGGAAGAACGGCGCGAGCCCGGCACCGTAGTTCTCTGCCTTCGTCACGGCTGTGTTGGTGACGGCAAGCGGGCTGGCGATCGCCTTCGCGATCATGTTCCTCTGATCCGTCGTCGTGACTGGCACCTTCGCGGTCGCCGTCTGAAGCGAGTCGTTCAGTGAACTGGTGCCCGTTGCCAGCGAGGCGTTTCCGCTCGCGAGGGTCGACGCCCCGCTCGAGAGCGATGCCGCGCCCGAGGAGAGGGCGGATGCCCCCCCAGCCGCCGAGCGAACAGCCCCGGCAAGCGTCGGCGCGGCCGCGTTCAACTGCGCGGCGCCGGTCGCGACCTGCGACGCGCCGGTGTTGACCTGCGAGATCCCGGCGATAAGAGTGTTCAGCCGGTTGACGATCGCAGCCTGCCGCGGATCCCCCGTCAGCGCCGCGGAGATCCCGTCCCTGGCCGTGATCGCTCCGGCGAGCGTCTGCGCCGCCCCGCTCGCCGTCTGCGACGCACCGGAGCTCAGGGCGGAGGTGCTCGAGGGCAGCGTCGACGCCTTCGCATTGAGCTGCGCGAGGCCGGAGCTGAGCGATGCCGCACCAGAGGCGACGGAGGCACTCCCTGAGGCGACCGTGGCCGCACCGGTCGAGGCGGTGGCCGCGCCATCCGCCAGCTGTTTCGCTCCGTCACCGGCCTTGACGAGTCCGTCGCGAATGGAGCCGATGTCGGTCAGCAGCGTCGAGGAGGCCTTCACTCCGACCTGCTTCGCGAGCTCGACCCGCACCGCCTCGGCGGCCTGTTTCGCAATGGTGGTCGAGAGATAGCTGTTGGCATCATTCGTCGTGAGCACGAGCTTCGCCGCGGTCGGACTGTTGCCGGACGCCGAGCTCAGGTTCTTCGAGAACGACGCGGGGAAGGCCACGCCGAAGTCGTAGGTGCCCTTCTCGATCCCCGTCGCGGCGGCTGAGGCCGACACCTCGACCCAGCCGAACTTCTTGTCCTTCAGCAGGGAGTCGGCGGCCTGCCGACCGTAGTTCACGGTTGAGGTCGTGCCGTCCGTGTTGGTGACTGCGGCACCGGTGTCGGCGACGACCAGGGCGGCCGGCACGTTGTCGAGGTTGCTATACGGGTCTTTGTTGCCGTAGAGGTAAAGGCCGCCGTAGATGATAGGAACGGTCATCAGCGCGACGAGCGCGATGCGTCCCATCTTCGAGGCCGTAAGCCTCGCGAACTCGGAGCGGATGAGGGTGACGATGGTCATGGTGTTCAGCTTTCGGCTGGCAGATCAGAGGCTGGGACATCAGAGGCTGGCAGATCAGCGGCTGGGACATCAGAGGCGGGCAGATCAGAGGCGGGCAGATAAGCGGCTGGGTCTTGAGAGGGCAGCGCTGCGGTGGCATCCCGAGCCCCGAGTTGCTGTGCTCTCGCCGCGGTCGGCGCGTCGGTGATGACCGCGACGCCGATGCCGCGGGAGGCGATCTCGAGCACCGCCGGGTACCAGTCGGCAGCGTCCCCGCCATGGCGTTCGGGAGAGGTCACCACGATCGTCGTGACCCCATCGCGCAGGATCGCGAGTTCCGAGAACAGCCGGATGTGGTCAGCCGGCGGAAGCGCACGCAGTGGAAGCGAGGCGTACTCCTCGAGTCGGTGGCGACGCAGGAACGCGACGGCGTGCCGTTTCGACGAGGGGATCGCCGCAAACGAAAACTCCTCGGTCACGACGAGCGACAGCGCGATCTCGGCGGGCGGGGCGACGACGAACGGGGTGTCGACCAGTGCGACGGTGCGACGGAGTGCGTTCGGGTCTTCGCGTCCGTCGATCAGGATGCGCCCGGCATCCGCCCGGTAGCGACCGCCGAGTAGCATCGAAACGAGCATCGGTCGCTCGTCGGTCTCGACGGCGAGCACGCTCACAACGCCGGACGGGACGGCGAGGCTGAGCGGCGGAACGAGCGCTCCGAGCCCGTCGCCAATGGCAACGGCGTCGAGGGTGATGGTCGTCATGACGGAATGGTCCATTCGAGTTCGTGGTGGGAGTCGATTAGGTCCTGTGCGTCACGCCAGCCGTAGCCGACGACGGCGAGGGTCATCAGCATGACGAGGTCGTGGCCCTCGCGGGCGGGGAGTGGATGCTCGGTTGACTCCTCGAGCACGAGGAGCGCCGTGTCTTCGACCAGTCGCGCGAGCAACTCGCGGCCGAGATCGGTTCGCATGCTGCCGTTGCGTTGGCCGTCGGCGATCGCTCCCCTGACGATGCGTCGCACCGGGTCGAGCGCGACAGCGGTGTGCGATGCGAGGGGGCCGCGGATGGCGATGACGGCCATCATCCGCACGCTCTCGACCTCCTGCCAGAGGCGGGACGCGATGAGGGCGAGCCGCACGGGCGGGTCGGGATGCGACAGGCCGTCGAGAGCATTCGCCACGCGGCGCGCCCCGGACGTGACGAGCTCGAGCAGCAGTTCGTCGCGGTTGACGAAGTGTCCGTAGACGGAGCGGCGGCTGAGGCCGGCCTCGGCGGCGATGGTCTCGAGGGAGGCCGAGGGGTCGCGGTTGAGCACGACCTTCGCCGCGGCGATGAGTGCTGCGCGATTCTCGGCGGCGTCGCGTCGCGGTGCCCGCGTTGTCGATTCTGTGCTCATTCCCTCCACTGTAATAACTTGCACAGCATTGTGCAAGTTATTGAGCGACCCGCGTCACTAGGGAGTGACGTCACGGTAGAATGACGTGTAATCCCCACCACCTTCGAAGGGATCGTCCATGCCCGCAGTAGTCCTGATCGGCGCCCAGTGGGGCGACGAAGGCAAGGGCAAGGCGACCGACCTGCTCGGCAGTCGCGTCGACTATGTCGTCAAGTTCAACGGCGGCAACAACGCCGGCCACACGGTCGTCGTCGGCGACCAGAAGTACGCACTGCACCTGCTGCCCTCCGGGATCCTCAGCCCGGGCGTCACGCCGGTGATCGCGAACGGTGTCGTCGTCGACATCGAGGTGCTGTTCCACGAGCTCGAAGCCCTTGCCTCCCGCGGAGTGGATGTCTCGAGACTCCTCGTCAGCGCCAACGCCCACGTCATCACGCAGTACCACCGCACCCTCGACAAGGTCACCGAACGCTTCCTCGGCAAGCGGATGATCGGAACCACCGGCCGCGGAATCGGGCCGGCCTATGCCGACAAGATCAACCGGGTCGGCATCCGTATCCAGGACATCTTCGACGAGAACATTCTCCGCCAGAAAGTCGAGGGTGCCCTCGAGCAGAAGAACCACCTCCTCGTGAAGATCTACAATCGCCGCGCGATCGGTGTCGCCGAGGTCGTCGCAGACCTGCTCTCCTACGCGGATCGGCTAAGGCCGATGGTCGCTGATACCGGCCTCGTTCTCAATCGGGCGCTCGACGAGGGCAAGACCGTTCTCTTCGAGGGCGGGCAGGCCACGATGCTGGATGTCGACCACGGCACCTATCCGTTCGTCACCTCCTCGAACGCCACGAGCGGTGGCGCCGCGACCGGCTCCGGCGTCGCCCCGAATCGCTTCGAGCGCGTCATCGCGGTCGTCAAGGCCTACACGACGCGCGTTGGTTCCGGCCCGTTCCCGACAGAGCTGAACGGCGAGTTCGGCGAGTACCTGCGCTCGAAGGGCTTCGAATTCGGAACGACGACCGGCCGCCCACGCCGCACCGGCTGGTTTGACGCCCCCGTCGCCCGCTACTCGGCGCGCATCAACGGGGTGACCGACTTTGTGCTCACGAAACTCGACGTGCTGACCGGGCTCGATCGCATCCAGGTCTGCGTCGCCTACGACGTCGACGGGGTTCGGGTCGACGAGGTGCCAGTGTCGCAGTCCGACTTCCATCACGCGGTGCCGATCTACGAGTCGTTCCCCGGCTGGACCGACGACATCACCGGCGCTCGCACCTTCGACGACCTTCCGGCGAATGCGCAAGCCTACGTCAGAGCGGTCGAGGCCATGAGCGGATCCCGCATCAGCGCCATCGGCGTCGGCCCCGACCGCGAGGCTATCGTGGTACTTCACGACCTGCTGGAGGTCTAGAGCACCCGGCCTGAGCTCGTGAGTATGCAGAAAATGTTCCCGTTGGCCGTACTCCCCTGTATTTCGGCGAACCGGCGTGTGTGTCCGTTCGCAGGCGCACGCTAGAGTCGCCGCATGCCCGATCGACAGCGTCAGTTTCGGCGTCCCCTCCAACTGGCGGTGCGACCGTTCGTCGCGTTCATCTACGCCACTGGCGCGCCAACGAGAATGTCGGCCGGGATCCCCTCCGATGAGCCAAGCGGAACGGTACCGGGACGTCGACCGCTGCGCGTGCTCGTCGCCGGCGGGATGAGCGGGTCGGGCATCGGTGTCGCCACCTTCGAGCAGGGGGTCGCGAGCCAATTCGCTTCGGCGCTGTCCCGCGTCACCGACAGGGGGACCGACTGGGAATCGATCGGACACAGTTCGATGCGGCTCTCGGCAACGGCGTCTGCGCTCTTCGCTCGCGAGGGCATCGGCGGGGTCGATGTCTTCGTGATCTCTCCCGGCAGCGCAGACATCCTGGCGTTCACCTCGGTGAGCCGCTGGGCGTCCGAGCTCGAGCGACTCCTCGCACGACTGCGCGATTTCACCGGACCACGTGCGCTGATCATCGTGACGGAGGTTCCGGATGTCGCACGCCACGTGCAGGTCGGGCGCTTCGTCGGCCGCATGCTCACCGCCGATTCCGCGGCGTTCAATGTCGCGGCGCGCTCGATCTGCGACGCCAACCCGAAGGCCCGGTTTGTCACCCTCCCGATCATCGAGAAGACGGATTTCATCGACGGGGCGTTCAGCTACTCGACGGTGTACCGGCGCTGGGGTCGCCACCTCGGCGAGGTCGTCGCGGGCCTCAGACGACGCTGAGGCCCGGTATCAGACGACGCTGAAGCCCTCCGGCATTGCACCGCGACCGGTGAGTGAGAGCAGCAGCGCCACACCGTGCCCCTGGCGGACGGCCGTCGCCGACATCAAAGAGACGGCCTCGGCCACAGTCGCATCCGGAAGCGAGTGGGCGATGCCGGTCGCCCTCGACAGGTCGATCGTGTGCACGACCAGTTCGATCACGCGGGTCCGAAGGTAGTCGGAGAGATGGATGCCCATCCCCCCGATACCGACGATACGATTCTCCGGCTGCGATTCGATGCTCGATCGCGCGCGGGCGAGCGCCGCCGATACCTGAGCGACAGGATCGCTGCCGAGCCACACGCCGGCCACGACACCGCGGGCTTCGACGGCCGCGGCATCCGTGAACTGCAGGTAGACCGTCGAATAGTAGGCCTCGGCCGACTCGATGGTCACGCTGCCGGGCTCCTCCTGATCAAGGTAGCTCTCCACGGTGAGAATCGCTCGCGCCGTGTGTCCGGCGAGGCTTCGCACGCTCCAGTTTCCGAGGCCGGGGGACTCCCACCGGTCATCGGGGATCTTCCCGAGAAGTTCGAGGAAACACTCCGCCGAGCGGGAGAAGAGGGCTGCGCTGCTCACGGTTACCATCGTGTCACCGCACGCTGCCAGACTGTAGACCGTGACCGCGACACGCCCGATTCCTGAGCTGCTCCTCGGAAGGTTCATCCGTCTCGAGCCGCTCACCACGGAGCACATGCCGGCTCTCTTCCGAGCGATCGGGCAGCCCATCGTCTTCGCCGGCGGGTATGGGGGAGGCCCGGCGGGCTACCGGGATACCGAGGAGGGCTTCCGTGACTGGGCCGCGACCTACTTCGCCTGGGGGGTCGGCAATCCGTACGCGGTAATCCTCGTCGGAGGGCCCCACGACGCAGCGCTGGTCGGCACGACGACCCTCACCGACTTCGACCCGGACCGCGAAGCCGCGCACATCGGCTGGACGGCCTACGACCCGCGCGTCTGGGGCACGGCGGTCAACGCCGAAGCCAAACTGCTGCTGCTCGCGCTTGCCTTCGGGAGCGGATTCGGCCGGATACTCATCCAGGCGGATGCCCTCAACGAGCGCTCGAGAGCGGCCATCGTCGGCATCGGCGCGACCTTCGAGGGCGTGCTGCGGCGCGACCGCCTGCGCGCGGACGGCACCTGGCGCGACAGCGCAATCTTTTCGGTGATCAGCGACGACTGGCCGCGTGTGCGAGCACTGCTCGAGGCGCGACTCGACAGGTACGGCGACCGCCCGGTGCTCTACCGCAGTCCGCGCGGCTGACGCCGCCGCTCCGATCCCCTGCGCTGCGCTGCGAAGCTGGTCGACCTCCGCCGTTCCCCGAAGGTCACCCTCGAGATCGACGGACAGTCCGCCCACCACGTCTGGAGCGTCGTCATCCACGGCACCGCGAGCATGCTGGTCACAGACGCCGAGGTCGAGGAGTCGGGCATCTGCGATCTGAACACCTGGTATCCGAGCGACACGTTCACCGAGAGGCGCATCACTTCGACGGATGTCACCGGCCGGGACTTCTTCAGGTGCTGAGGGTGAGCCTCCGGAGATCGAACCTGTCACGATCCGGCCTACTTTCGCGCGACCACCAGCGCGTGCCGACTGTACGACACGAAGGAACCCCCGCGCTCGATCAGGCGGTGCAGGTCGAGCAGCCTGTCGCGGTAGCGATCGACCGTGAATCCGGGCACCGTCCACAGCACCTTCCGCAGGAAATACACGACGGCCGCGATGTCGAAGAACTCGACCCGCGTCTCGGCGTACCGCAGGTCGACCAGCTCGAGGCCGGCATCCGCCACCCCGTTGCGAATCGTGGCCAGTCCCTCCGCCGGCTCCTGCGCTTGCGGGCCGAGGAAGAATTCGTAGAGCTCGCGGTTGGTCGCGAGCGGCGACACCTGCTGGCTGATGAAGGTTCCGCTCGGGCAGAGCACCCGGGCGATCTCCCCCCAGAGCGTCACATTCGGATGTCGACTCGAGACGACATCGAAGAAGTCGTCCGCGAAGGGCAGGCCCGCATCATCCGCCACGTGCACCACCCCGCCAGACCACGGAGCGAGCGCGCGTTCCGCCAGCTCCAGATTGGGTCGCCATGACTCGGTCGCCGCAACGAATGGCGGCGCCTGAGCCGTCGCCGCGAGGGCCTGCGCGAAGACCTCGCCCCCGCCGGTTTGCACGTCGAGCACGGCGTCTGCACCGGAGTAGAGGGCCGGAAGCCTGCGCCAGTAGCCCCAGGGAGGGCGCTCCTCGGTCGCGCGTTTGCAGAACCAGGAGAATTCCCAGCCCTCGACGGGAACCGACTCACCCTCACGAACGAGCTCATCGAAGGTGGCCATGCTCGATTATCCCGCGACGGGTGAGCGCGAAGAATGTGCGAGTTACGTTTGGTCCATGGAAATCGCATACACCGCAATCGCCCTCGCAACCGGAGGCGGCCGCGACGGCCACGTTCGCTCGGATGACGACCGACTCGACCTCGACACCCGTCCGCCGAAAGAAATGGGAGGCTCCGGAGACGGCACGAATCCCGAGCAGCTCTTCGCTGCGGGCTATGCAGCCTGCTTCCTCAGCGCCATCCACGGCGTCGGCAGGGGCCTCGGCGTCGACACGAAAGACGCCTCCGTTTCGGCCAGCGTCGGCATCGGATCGAACGGTGTGGGCGGCTACGGACTCGCCGTCGAGCTCGACATCTACGCGCCGAACGCCGCACCGGAGCGACGCCAGGAACTCGCGGATGCCGCCCATCGGGTCTGCCCCTACTCCAACGCCACCCGCGGCAACGTCGAAGTGACGCTCACGATCGTCGACTGAGAGATCTCGACCGGCAGTACCCTCGAGTAATGGCAGACGAACGCAACCCGTCCGAACAGCTCCTGAGTCTTCGTCAGAGCATCGACAACGTCGACGCCGCACTCGTGCACCTGCTCGCCGAGCGATTCAAGTTCACACAGCAGGTCGGTCGGCTGAAGGCCACCCACGGACTTCCGCCGGCCGACCCCGAGCGCGAGAGGCAGCAGATCCACAAGCTGAAGGCGCTCGCACTCGAGTCCCGTCTCGATCCGGCCTTCGGCGAGAAGTTCCTGAACTTCATCATCGCCGAGGTGATCCACCAGCACGAGCAGATCGCGACCGGCGTGATCGACCTGCACACCCTCGAAACGAGCGAGTAGGCGCTAGCCGACCACCGGCCCGAAGTGCTCCACGAGCGTTCCGCGGTGCGTCGCGCGCAGTTCGTCGATGCCGACGGCGAAATAGTCCTGCAGATCGAGTGATGCGGCTCCATCGGCCCCGCCATCCGTCACGCCGATGCGCAGCGCCGACACTCCGCGTCCCTCGCACAGGCCGATGAAGCGAACGTCGTCCTCTCGCGGTACCGAGACGATCGCGCGGGCCGAGGATTCCCCGAAGAGCGCCGCCGTAGCATCCACTCCATCCCGCTGCATCAGTTCGGAGATCCAGATGCGGGCGCCGACGCCGAAGCGCAGCACCGACTCCGAGAGTGCCTGGATGAGCCCGCCATCCGAGAGGTCGTGCGCCGAGGCGATGATGTTCTGGTCGGATCCGGCCTTGATCAGCCCGGCGAGAGCCTGCTCCGCCGCGAAGTCGACGACCGGCGGAACCCCGCCGAGATGGGAGTGGATGACGCCCGCCCACGCCGAACCGTCCAGCTCGTCGCGCGTCACGCCGAGCAGGTAGATGTTATTGCCCTCGTCCTGCCAGCCCGACGGGATGCGGTCGGCGACCTCGTCGATGACCCCGAGCACCGCGACGACGGGGGTCGGGTGGATCGGAACGTCACCGGTCTGGTTGTAGAACGAGACGTTGCCGCCGGTCACCGGGATCTCGAGCTCGAGGCATCCGTCCGCTAAGCCTTCGACGGCCTGCGAGAACTGCCACATCACCTCGGGATTCTCCGGGGATCCGAAGTTGAGGCAGTCGCTCACCGCGACCGGGGTGGCACCGGTGACCGCGACATTGCGGAAGGCTTCCGCGAGGGCGAGCTGGGCTCCGCGGTACGGGTCGAGGTAGGCGTAGCGACCGTTGGCATCCGTCGCGACGGCGAACCCGAGGCCGGTCTCCTCGTCGACGCGCACCATTCCGCCATCGTCGGGGAAGGAGAGCGCGGTGTTGCCCATCACGTAGGTGTCGTACTGGTTCGTGATCCAGTCCTTCGACGCGAGGTTGCCGCTCGCCAGGAGTGCGAGCGCCTCGGTGCGAAGGTCGTCAGGCGAAACCGCGCGAGGCAACGATCCGGTGGATGACGCCCGCAGCGCGTCGATCCAGGTCGGGTACGCGACCGGGCGCTCGTAGACCGGGCCATCGACGGCGACCGTTCGCGGCTCGACGTTGACGATCTCTTCGCCGTGCCAGTTGATGATGAGGCGGCCGGTATCGGTGACCTCACCGAGCACCGAGGTCTCAACGTCCCACTTCTCGACGACCTTCAGGAAGCCGGCCAGCTTCTCGGGCGTCACGATCGCCATCATGCGCTCCTGGCTCTCCGACATGAGAATCTCCTCGGCGGTGAGCGACGGATCCCGCAGCAGCACCTTCTCGAGCTCGATAAACATGCCGCCGTCGCCGTTGGACGCGAGCTCCGAGGTCGCGCAGCTGATGCCGGCGGCGCCGAGATCCTGGATGCCCTCGACGAGATCTTGCGCGAACAACTCGAGGCAGCACTCGATGAGCACCTTCTCGGCGAACGGGTCGCCGACCTGCACGGCCGGGCGCTTCGTCGGCCCTCCCGCACTGAAACTGTCGCTGGCGAGAATAGATGCCCCGCCGATGCCGTCCCCTCCGGTGCGAGCCCCGAACAGCACGACCTTGTTGCCGACGCCGCGAGCGTTCGCGAGGTGCAGGTCTTCATGGCGCAGCACGCCGACGGCCAGCGCGTTGACGAGGGGATTCGCCTGGTACACCGGATCGAACCAGGTCTCGCCGCCGATGTTCGGCAGGCCGAGGCAGTTGCCGTAGAACGAGATGCCGGCGACGACCCCGTGAACGACGCGGGCCGTGTCGGGGTCATCGATGGCACCGAACCGCAGCGCATCCATCACCGCGACCGGGCGTGCGCCCATCGAGATGATGTCGCGCACAATGCCGCCGACGCCGGTCGCCGCGCCCTGGAACGGCTCGATGTACGACGGATGATTGTGGCTCTCGATCTTGAACGTGACAGCCCAGCCGTCGCCGATGTCGATCACCCCGGCGTTCTCGCCCATCCCGACCATGAGGTTCTTCTTCATCGCGGGGGTGACCTTTTCGCCGAACTGGCGGAGGTAGATCTTCGACGACTTATAGGAGCAGTGCTCGCTCCACATCACGGAGTACATCGCGAGTTCGCCACTGGTCGGACGCCGCCCGAGGATCTCGCGGATCTTCAGGTACTCGTCCTCCTTGAGCCCGAGCGCCGCGAACGGCTGCTCCCTGTCAGGGGTGACGGCGGCGTTCTGAACGGTGTCAGCGACGTGGGTGCTGTTGGTGGTGACGGAGTCGGATGTGGTGGGGCTCACGTGGCGAAAGGCTCCTGGATAGAGGGCGTGCCGGTCGCAATAATTCTACCGGGCGGCTACCAGGCCACGGCCCGCTCGATCATGTGCCCGATCGCGGTCGAGAAGCCACTTTTCACCTATTCCGGGGCTGTTTCCCTTCTTCTCTTGTCACCTCACCCCCTCACCTCACCCCCTCACCCGACCCCCTCACCCCACCCACCCACCTCCCCCCAGCACCGGAGAGGCATCCGCCGTATGGTGGCCGACGATGCCGGGTCGCCGAGGAGCGCGCACCGGAAGTCGGGCGGTGACATGAAGCGGCTCGCCTCGGTCGGCACGGAGCGGACACCCCCAGAGGCGCGCCGCGGTGAAGTGGCTGAAGAACTGGCCAGGGCGAAGGTGCGGTTGGGATCGGAGGCATCGCTGCACTCGACCACCGAAACGTGACCACTCAGGGACGCGAGGCTACCCTTAGC
>JAYVNU010000222.1:0-3974 GCA_043758345.1 Lacisediminihabitans sp. | reverse complement strand
GTGCGAACGCTGTTCTCGCGGAGCAGCCTCGCCAAACGGAAGCGGTCGGTCTGAAGGAGGATGCTCTCTCCGGGCATCTCCGCTAGCCTCCTTCCCGGTTTGACTTCCTTCGGGCTCCCTCATAGATTTGATACCCCCAAGGGGTATCAAGGAAAGGCCATGTCATGGTCGGTTACGCCAACAACAAAGAAGACCTGCTCAAGCGACTCCGGCGTGCAGAGGGACAGGTGCGGGGCATCCACCGCATGGTCGAGGAAGACACCTACTGCATCGACGTGCTCACCCAGGTATCGGCAGCGACGAGGGCCCTCGAGACTGTCGCCCTCGCGCTACTGGACGATCATCTCGCCCACTGCGTCGCCGAAGCTGCCCGCGAGGGGGGCACCGTGGCCGACGACAAGATCAGGGAAGCGTCCGCCGCGATCGCGCGCCTCGTGCGGTCCTGACGACATCCACCATCCGAGCGAGGAGCAAGAAATGACCGAAACCCAATCCGGTACCGGGGCGTTCAATGAGAACTACCTCGTCGAGGGGATGACCTGTGGCCACTGTGTCGCCAGCGTCACCGAAGAGGTCTCCGACATCGACGGCGTCGAGAGCGTGACCATCGACCTGAACGTCGGAGGGGCATCGCGGGTGGTGGTCGTCTCGTCCCACCCGCTTGCGCAGGATGACGTCCAGAGCGCGGTGACCGAGGCTGGATACTCGTTGGTGACGGCGTAACCATGACGACCACCGACGTCGATCTCGAGATCGGGGGCATGACCTGCGCCTCCTGCGCGACCCGGATCGAACGCAAGCTCAATCGGATCGACGGTGTCACAGCGTCCGTGAACTACGCGACCGAGAAGGCTCGGGTGCAGGCGACGGACATCGATACCGCCACGCTCATCGCCGCGGTCGAGGCCGCCGGCTACACCGCGGCGCTTCCGGCACCTCCCCGTGCGGAGCCGGACATGGATGCGCGCTCACCGATCGACGCCGAGGCCGCGGCACTGCGGCATCGACTTCTCGTCTCTGTCGCGCTCGCACTCCCGGTCGTAGTGCTGTCGATGATTCCGGCTCTGCAGTTCACCAACTGGCAGTGGCTGGCACTCACGCTCGCGTCCCCGGTCGTCGTCTGGGGTGCCTGGCCGTTCCACCGCGCCGCCGCAATCAACCTGCGGCACGGCGGGGCCACCATGGACACCCTGATCAGCGTGGGGGTGATCGCCGCATTCCTCTGGTCGCTCTACGCGCTCTTCTTCGGACAGGCCGGCATGCCGGGAATGCACATGGACTTCGCCTTCTTCGCGGGTCACCAGAACGGTGCGAGCGAGATCTATCTCGAGGTCGCCTCGGCCGTCACGGTCTTCATCCTCGCCGGCAGGTACATCGAGGCGAGGGCCAAGAAACAGTCCGGTGCCGCGTTGAAGGCCCTCCTCGAGCTGGGGGCGAAGGAGGCCACCGTGCTGCGCGACGGGGTCGAGGTTCTGGTTCCCGTCGGTTCCCTCATTCTGGGCGAGACCTTCGTTGTTCGACCGGGGGAGAAGATTCCGGCAGACGCGCTCATCCTCGAGGGGATGTCCGCGGTCGATCTCAGCATGCTCACCGGCGAGTCGGTGCCGCGCGAGGTCGGCGTCGGCGATCGAGTCATCGGCGCGACGGTCAACGTCGGCGGTCGACTCGTCGCCCGGGTGACGCGGGTCGGTGCCGACACGGAGCTCTCGCGCATCGCCCGGATGGTGGAGGAGGCGCAGACCGGAAAGGCGCAAGCACAACGGCTGGCCGATCGTGTGTCTGCCGTGTTCGTCCCCGTTGTCATCGGTCTCGCCGTGATCGCCTTCGTCGGATGGCTGGTCTTCGGAGGGTCGATCGAGGCGGCATTCACGGCCGCGGTGGCGACCCTCATCATCGCGTGCCCCTGCGCCCTCGGACTCGCGACACCGACCGCGTTGCTGGTCGGGACGGGACGCGGATCGCAGCTGGGGATCATCATCCGCAGTCCGCAGGTGCTCGAACAGACGCGCGCGGTCGACACCATCGTTCTCGACAAGACGGGCACCGTCACGACAGGAAAAATGGCTGTGCGCGCGGTCACCGCCGTCAACGGCACGTCGACGGCAGACCTTCTTCGCGCTGCCGCGTCGGTCGAGCACGGTTCCGAGCATCCCGTCGCCCGAGCGATCGTGGACTACGCCAGCGTGAATGGGGTCGCTCCGGCGGATGCTGAGTCGTTCAGCAGCCACGCCGGCCAGGGGGTTCAGGCGCTCGTCGACGGCCGGATGACCCTCGCCGGCCGTTCGGGATGGCTCGGCGAGGACTGGGCGATCCCGGTGTCGCCGGACGTCGACGCAGCGGTGACCGCTGGCGAACACGCCGGCGAGACGGTCACGGTGGTCGCCTGGGACGGCCAGGTGCGGGGTGTCATCACCGTCGGCGATGCGGTCAAAGCCACGAGTGCCGATGCCATCGCCCAGTTCCGCGATCTCGGGCTTCGACCCATTCTGCTCACCGGAGACAACACCGGCGCGGCCCGGGATGTTGCAGCCGCGGTCGGCATCGAGGAGGTGCACGCCGCCGTCACCCCGCAGGGAAAGCTCGACCTCATTCGCGCGCTGCAGGCGGACGGCCGCGTAGTGGCGATGGTCGGCGACGGTGTGAACGACTCGGCGGCCCTTGCGGCCGCAGATCTGGGAATCGCTATGGGCGGCGGAACGGATGCGGCCATCGCGGCGAGCGACATCACCGTCGTCAGCGGCGATCTCCTCGTCGTGGCGGATGCGGTCAGGCTGTCCCGTCGAACACTCGGCGTAATCAAGGGCAACCTGTTTTGGGCCTTCGCCTACAACGTCGCCGCGATCCCGATCGCGATGCTCGGACTCCTTAATCCGCTTCTCGCCGGGGCGGCGATGGCCTTCTCCTCGGTCTTCGTCGTCACCAACAGCCTGCGACTCCGTCGATTCCGCGCGGCCACCCGGCCCCGGGTCGACTGACAGAAGAGCGGGCTACCGTGAGAGAGGAAGGAGGTGTTCGGGTGAGTATCGTTACCGTGCGAAACGCACTGCTTCGACCGGGTGCGCTCCGGCGGATGCTGCTGCTCTTCGCCCTCGTTCCCGCGATCGTCGTCGGACTGCTCGCGATGCACACCATTGCGTCCGGGATGACCGGGCACGCCGACCCCGCGATGACGGGGATGGCCATGGGGGTCGGGCAGCCCGCCGGTGCTGCGGCGGCTCACCAGCATCCACTTTCCGCGACCTCGACGCTCACGCGCGTGCCCGCTGATCCAGGACACGCGCTGGCGTCGATGACCTGCAGTCTCGCGCTGCTCTTCACGACCGTTCTGCTCGTCCTCGGGCGCCCTCGTCCCGGCTCTCCGGTCTGGCCCCGAGGTCGGCCGGCACTCAGCCCGATAGTCGCTTTCGCCGCTCTGGCAGTCGACCGTCCCCCCGATCTCACCGTTCTTTCCGTCAGCCGAGTCTGAGTTCGACAGCCCGACAAGGGCTCTCTCGAAATCATCCACTTCACCTGATAGGAAAAACACGCATGTCAAAAATTCCCCTCACACTCGCCATCACGGCGGTTCTCGCAACAACCCTCACCCTCGCAGCCTGTTCGTCCGGCGCCACACCGGGAGGCTCACAGGGCACCGGCACATCCGCCAGCCAGAATGCCGGCGTCGGCCCCCACAACGATGCCGACGTCACCTTCACCATGAGCATGGTGCCGCACCACTCGCAGGCGGTCGACATGGCCGACACGATCCTCAAGAAGGGCGGAATCGATAGCCGGGTCAGCGCCCTCGCCACCAAGATCAAGGCCGAGCAGGCTCCGGAGATCACGAGCATGAAGTCGTGGCTCACCACCTGGGCAACCCCGACGTCGAGTATGTCGGGCATGTCCGGCATGGATTCCGGAACGGGAATGATGTCGGATTCGGACATGAATGCTCTGGATGCCGCCACCGGACTCACCGCATCGAAGCTGTTCCT
>JAYVNU010000221.1:0-3989 GCA_043758345.1 Lacisediminihabitans sp. | reverse complement strand
GCACGAGGCGCGCGGCGAGCGGTCCCTTGCTCGGGCGGGCCGTCTCCTTCGCTGCGATTTCCCTCCAGCGCACCCAGCCGGCCCGGGCGAGATGCATCACCAGATGGAGCTCGCCCTCGTCGCCCACGGAAATGTCGAGGAACTTGCCCCAGCGGCTTACTCCGGTGATCGTCTGCCCGGCCAGCGCGGTCGCCAGCGGATCGAAGGTCTTCAGCGCGGCGAACGACACGATGTCGAGACTCTCAATGGTTCGGCCGGTGAGCCGATGGGCGAGATCGGAGGCGAGGGCGTGTACTTCGGGGAGTTCGGGCATTCCGCCATTGTGCTCCCCGGGCGTGACGTGCGCGAGTGGCGTTGCGCGGACGCACCGTGCTCGGGCGGCTCCACCTACTCCGGCAGTTGCCAGCCGGCCTCGGGCGACCCCGTGACGAGGCCGTCGGCGATGAGGCCGACGAGCGATCTCGTGCGTTGCGCATCGTCGGGCCAGACGGCATCCACTTCCTGCTGGGTGACCGGCACGTCCGAGGCGCGCAATTCGGCCAGGATCAGCCCGCGTACCTGGCGGTCGGAGCCCTCGAACTTCTTCTGGGTCGTGGCCCGGGGGCCGTCGTACCTCGGGTAGCCGGCGGTCCGCCACGCGCAGACCGAGGCGATCGGGCACTCCTCGCAGCGCGGAGACCTCGCGCTGCAGACGACAGCGCCGAGCTCCATGATCGCGGCGTTCGCGAGCCGGGCATCCGCGAGTCCGGGTGGTAATTGGGCTTCCATCGCGGCCAGGTCTCGCTTCGTAGAGGGCTTGCCGGGCTCGGCCTGACCGTCGACGGCGCGCGCCAGAACGCGTCGCACGTTTGTGTCGACCACCGGATGTCGCCGGCCGTACGCGAACACGGCGACGGCCCGCGCGGTGTAGTCGCCGATCCCGGGCAGTGCGAGCAGCTCGTCGACGTCCTGGGGGACGACACCGCCGTGCCGCTCGGTGATCGCGACGGCCGCGGCGTGCAGGTTGAGAGCACGGCGCGGGTAACCGAGGCGATTCCACGCGCGAACCGCCTCGCCGGAGGGCACGGCGGCGAGATCGGCGGGCGTCGGCCAGCGCTCCAGCCACTCCTCGAGCCTCGGGATGACCCGCGCCACCGGTGTCTGCTGCAGCATCACCTCGCTGACGAGGGTTCCCCAGGCCGTGAATCCGGGACGCCGCCACGGCAGATCCCGGCCAGAGACGCGGAACCAGTCGCTGACGGCCGGTGCGATGGTCATTGTTCAAGCCTACGGTTGACGGGATGCCCTGCCGTCGACGATCTCGCCGCGTAGTCTTGGCCCATGGCCAGATGGCAACCCGCAAAGAAAGACGTGCTCGACGCACTCGCCGCCGAGATCCTGCACAACTACGGCAAGGGCCGCGTCATCGTGGGCGTCGACGGCGACTCCCACTCGGGTGCGAGCGGCGTCGCGGATGATCTCGCCACAACCCTTCGTGAGGGCGGCCGCAAGGCATTCCGCGCCTCGATGACCAACTTCCACCGTTCGCGATCCTCCCGAGACGAGTCTCTCCCCGACTCGCCCGAGACCTATTACGACCGCGCATTCGACTATTCGGTCTTTCAGCGGGTGCTCATCGATCCGTTCCGCTCCGCGGGCAGCACCAGCTTCGTCCTCGCCGCATTCGACGAGAAGCGCGACACCGCGATCCAGCCGAAGTGGATGAGCTCCGGAGCGGATGCGACTCTCATCGTCGACGGCGTCTTCCTCAATCGTCTCGAACTCGCGGGACTCTGGAATTACACGATCTACGTCGAGACAGACGTCGAGACAGACGTCGAGGGCGCCGAAGCCGCGGATGCGGGCGGCGTCACCGATGACGGCGACGCGGCCCTGGCGGATGCGCTCTATGTGCAGCACGTGTCGCCGCGCTCGAAAGCCATCGCGATCATCGATAACAGCGACCCCGAGCATCCACTCCGCCGGTTCGCCGACAGCTGCTGACGCCCACCCGACCACCACTCTGTTCAGCGACCACCACTGTGTTTGAACACGATGGTGGTAGCTGAGCACGATGGTGGTGGCTGAACGGGGTGGTAGCTGAACAGAGTGGTGGTGGCTGAACGGGGTGGTAGCTGAACGGGGTGGCGGATGCCAAGGCGCAACTACCGCGCCCGCGCCACCACTTCCGCGACGGGCAGGAAAGCCCCCGACCGCTCCACTTCGTGCACCATCGCGACCAGCGCCGCGTTGACCGGCGTCGCGACTGAGGTGCCGACCGCGGCCGCGACGACGGCCCCGTTGAGGTAGTCGATCTCGGTCGGCTGGCCGCGACGGATGCTCTGCTGCGTCGACCCGGGATTCGGCGTCGCTCCCATCCGGCGTCGCATCGCGAGCGGGATGACCTGGCCGAGCCAGAGCGGTCCGGCACCGATGGTGCGAAGCAGGGTGTTGTCGAGACTGCTGATCGAGGCGAAGTGGATGTCTCGTGCCCGACCGACCCGCACGTTTTCTCGGATGCTGGCCGTGAGCACGCGGCGCAACCTGCGGTCGGCGATGACCTCCTGCGCGCTCAGGCCGGTGATGGCCGGGATCGCGTTCAGCTGGTTGACGACGAGCTTCGTCCACTGGGCGCCGGTGAAATCGGCGACGACGATGGTTTCGAGCACCGGGCCGAGCACTCCGGCCGCGAAACGTGCCGGTACGTCGTGGTTCTCGTCGCCGGTGCCGAGGAAGAGCGGACCTCCGGTGGTGATCCGCACCTCCCCGGGGTGGAGGTAGGAGGCGGCGAAGATCGCGAGCCCTCCGACGATATCGGCCTGCGGGGCGGCGTCCGCTGCGGCGCTGATGCCCTCGAGTCCGTTCTGCACGACCACGAGGGGGATGCCGCGCAGATACTGTTCGTTCGCGGCGATGGCGGCTGGCGCATCCGCCGCCTTGGTCGCGACGATTGCGAGCTCGGGATGCACGGTCAGACGATCGACGGCCGAGACCCGCGCAACATAGTCACCCCAGGTGCCGACGAGCCGGATGCCGTCGGCGCGGATCTTGTCGAGGTTCGCCCCGCGGGCAGTCACTTCGACCTCGTGTCCCCCTCTCGTGAGAATGGCGGCGAGTGCGCCGCCGATGGCTCCGGCTCCGAGTATCGCGACACGCATGCTCCGAATCCTACGATGCCGTTTCGACAGAGCGGGAGGGAGCAGGGCGATCCGAGGGGCGGACGCCGGCCCTGTTAACCTGTGAGATATGACGAGCGCGAGTGCAGACGGAAACACACTATGAGCGCCGTCGCCGGCCGAAGCGGCATCCTGCTCGTCGACAAGCCGCGGGGGATCACGAGTCACGACGCCGTCTCCCGAACCCGCAAAGCCGCCGGAACGAAGAAGGTCGGTCACGCCGGAACTCTCGACCCCATGGCGACCGGACTGCTGGTGCTCGGCATCAACTCCGCGACGCGCCTCCTCACCTTCGTCGTCGGACTCGACAAGGAGTACCTGGCGACCATCCGCCTCGGTTCGTCGACGACGACTGATGACGCGGAGGGCGAACCGGTCGAGGTCGCATCGGCCGCATCCGTCGCCGCGATCTCGGCTGCGGCGGCCGAGACCGACCTCCACAATTTCCTCGGGACGATCAACCAGGTGCCGAGCAGCGTGAGCGCGATCAAGGTCGACGGAAAACGCGCATACACGCTTGCTCGGGCGGGCGAGACGGTCGAACTCGCTCCGAGATCTATCACCATCACGACGATCGAACTTCTCGGCACTCGCGCCGGCGACGGCTTCTTCGACCTGGATGTGCGCGTCGAGTGCTCGTCGGGCACCTACATTCGCGCGATCGCCCGCGACCTCGGCGCCGCCCTCGGCGTCGGTGGCCACCTCACCGCACTCCGTCGCACCCGCATCGGTCCGTTCTCGGTCGACGGAGCGATCAGCACCGAGGAGCTGGATGTCGCCACCGCCCTCCTCTCCCCGGCCGACACCGCCGGGCGACTCTTCCCGACCTGGCAC
>JAYVNU010000220.1:0-3996 GCA_043758345.1 Lacisediminihabitans sp. | reverse complement strand
GTTTCGGGCATTCGAGCAGTTCATCCACGGCACGAGCTTAGGCAGCCCGTGTGACGCGGGCATTTCGGCGGGCCGCCCCGCCGTCGCTCCCTCCCGGGGCGCCGGGCCTCCGGGTCCGCCGGGCCTCCGGGTCCGCCGGGCCTTCGGGCCTCCGCGCCTCCGGGCTCGCCGGGCCTCCGGGCTCGCCGGGCCTCCGGGTCCATGACTCATGCAGTCTCCCTGTCGGTGCCCGAGAATGCCCCGATTTAGACCGATTCGGCGCAGACTGCATGAGTTGTGCGCGGCAGCCGAGCTAGCCTGTCGACGTGGATATCGCCGATGCCGACCAGTCGCCGCACGCCATCGCCGAGAACTACCGGCTGTTCGCTACGATCGAGGCCCGACCGGTATCGCCGCTCTACGAGATTTGGGCATCCGCCGTCGCAGGGGATGCCCGCGTGCTCGAGCTGTTGGCGACCCTCCCGGGATCCAAGTGCCAGCCGAACCTCGTCTTCGCGGCCGCACGTTGGATCGGCTGCCCGCTCGACGACGGGCTCTGCGACTGGCTGCTGACCCACTGGGACGCGACGCGAGAGGTGGCCCTCGAGCGCTCGACGCAGACCAACGAGGCAGCCCGATGCGCGGTTCTGCTCCCGCTCCTTACGCAAATCGAGACGCGGATCGACGGGCCGATCGCGCTGCTCGAGGTCGGCACATCCGCCGGATTGTGCTTATATCCGGATCGCTACAGCTACGAATATTCGACGGAGACCGGCGTGGTGCGGATCGATCCGGATGACGGGCCGAGCAGCGTCGTTCTCCCGTGCACCGTGAGCGGCGATGTCGACCTGCCGATCCGGATGCCGCGGGTCGTCTGGCGCGGCGGGATCGACATCCACCCGCTCGATCCATCCGATTCCGACCAGGTCGACTGGCTCGAGACGCTCATCTGGCCCGGTCAGGAGGATCGGATTCCTCGCCTGCGAGCAGCGGCCGCTCTAGCCGCGGCGCATCCGGCGACCATAGTCACCGGAGACCTCGTCGAATCTCTCGGTGACGTTGCTGCGCTCGCACCGGCCGGGGCGACCCTCGTGGTCTTCCATTCGGCGGTACTCGCCTATCTGCCGCTCGAGCGTCGACTCGACTTCGAAGGTGCGGTGCGGGAGCTGGATGCCGTCTGGCTGAGCAACGAGGGCGCACGCGTCTTCCCGGACATCGCGGCTCGCTTGCCCGCGGGAACGCACTCCGACGGGAGGTTCGTGCTGTCGCGTGACGGCTCCCCATACGCATTGACCGGGCCGCACGGCCAGTCGATCGCGCGCCTGCCACACTGACCCACCCCGGCGTTCACAGCTCCGGCAGTCTGCCGGTTCCGACCAGGCTGGCCGACTCCAGGTTCACAACTCATGCAGTTTGCCGGTTACGGCCCACACCTGCCCCGATTTTGGCCGATTCGGCGCAAACAGCATGAGTTGTGAACTATGCACCCACGGGACCACGGGACCGCGGGAAGGCGCGAGTGCGGGTGACCGCCCTCCGGGATAATCGGAAGGATCAACCGAGCACGACGACCGGAGTTGCGCATGACCGACCAGCCCACCAGCGACCCGCACTTCGACCTGGTCATCCGCGCCGCGTCCGTGCTCATCGACGGAGCATTCCGTCCGGCGGAGATCGGCGTGAGGGACGGCGTCATCGCAGCGATCTGTGACGACCGTCTGGAGGGCACGGAGTCGGTCGAACTCGCGGATGACGCCGTGCTCATCCCCGGACTCGTCGATACCCATGTGCACATCAACGAGCCGGGGCGAACCGAGTGGGAGGGGTTCGCCAGCGCCACCCGTGCCGCTGCGGCCGGGGGCGTGACGATGGTGATCGACATGCCGCTCAACAGCATCCCGGCGACCACCACGGTCGAGGCGCTCGAGACGAAACGGGCAGCGGCAACGGGCAAGAACCTCGTCGACGTCGGCTTCTGGGGAGGAGCAGTCCCCGACAGCCTCGGCCACCTTCGCGGACTCCACGATGCGGGGGTATTCGGATTCAAGGCGTTCCTCTCACCGTCCGGGGTCGAAGAATTCCCTCACCTCGACACCGCCCAGCTGCGGGAAGCCCAGCGGGAGCTCGCCGCGTTCGACGGACTGCTGATCGTTCACGCCGAAGACCCGGCGGTGCTGGATGCCCACGCCAACGACGGCGGACCCGGATACCACCACTTCGTCGAATCCCGACCGCCCGAGGCCGAGGTCGCCGCGATCAAGAATGTCATCCGAGGCGTGCGAAGCACGGGCGGACGGGCGCACATCCTGCACCTGTCGTCGGCGGAGGCACTCCCCGCCCTGAAGGCCGCCCGGGCCGAAGGACTCGCGATCACCGTCGAGACCTGCCCGCACTATCTCGTCTTCGACGAGCAGCACATCCCCGACGGCGGCACGCAGTACAAGTGCTGTCCGCCGATCCGCGACGAGGCCAATCGCGAGGCGCTCTGGCAGGCGCTCCTCGACGGTCATATCGACATCATCGTCACCGATCACTCCCCTTCGACCGCCGACCTCAAATTCGCGAACGGCGGCGACTTCGGGCAGGCCTGGGGCGGAATCGCCGGGTTGCAAACCGGGCTCTCAGCGATCTGGACGGAGGCCCAGCGCCGCGGAATCCCACTCGCCAGAGTCGTCGGATGGATGTCCACCGCCCCCGCAGACTTCGCCCGTCTGCCCACAAAGGGTCGCATCGCGATCGGGGCAGACGCCGACCTCGTCGCGTTCTCGCCTGCTGAGATGTTCACCGTCGACGCCGAGCAACTGCTGCACAAGAATCCGGTGAGCGCCTACGACGGGCGGGAACTCCGCGGGGTCGTCCGCACCACGTGGCTCGCCGGGGAACGTGTGTTCGCGGATGCCGACGCCCGCGGTCGCCTGCTCGCGCGCCCATAGCCCGCACACCGGGGTGAGCACCGCCGCAGCATCCACTCGGCTGCGGGTGGGCACCCGATGACGCGACAGCCTGTAACGCGGATGTTGATGGCGGAAACATCCGCGTCACATGACTTTGGGAGGATCCGGGGATGGCAATCATCCTCGGCGACCACCAGTACGGCAAGGCCGAGTCGCGGCTCGTGCGCATCTACCGCGACCAGCCGCGGCACGAGATCCGGGACCTGAACGTGACGACCGCCCTCCGCGGACCGTTCGAGCCTGCCTACCTCATCGGTGACCAGTCGAATGTGCTGCCGACCGACACGCAGAAGAATACCGCGTATGCCTTCGCGAAGTCGCGGGGAATCGAGGCGATCGAACAGTTCGGGCTGGATCTCGCGCGCCGTTTCGTGCACGACATCGACCCGGTCGAGGGGGCCCGCGTCGAGATTGAGGAGTACGCCTGGGAGCGCGCGATCGTCGACGGCAGCGAGCATGACCACACCTGGCTGCGCAAGGGTCAGGAGATCCGCACGGCCGCGATCACCGTCGATTCGTCCGGTGAATACGTGATCGCCGGGCTGAAGGACCTGGTCATCCTCAAGTCCACCGGCTCGGAGTTCGCGGGTTTCCTCGTCGACGAATATACGACGCTTCCGGAGACGCACGATCGCATCATGGCGACCGCGCTCGACGTGAAATGGCGCTACGACGGCACCGATCTCGTCTGGGATTCGATCTACGCCGACGTCCGAAAGATCATGGTCAAAGAGTTCGCGAGCCTGCAGTCCCTTGCGCTCCAACAGACGCTTTGGCACATGGGAACGGCGGTATTGAAGAAATATCCGCAGATCGCCGAGATCCGCCTCAAGGCTCCGAACAGGCACCACTTCGACTACGACATCGGACGCTTCGGTCTCGAGAACCGCGGCGAGGTCTTCATTGCCGCCGACCGCCCGTACGGCCTGATCGAGGCTACCATCACCCGGGACGATGCATCGGATGCCGGGGAAGCTTGGCGCTTCTCGGCGGGATTGGCGTAACTCATGGGGTCAGTGACGAATGAGGCTGCGGGCACCACCGCGGTGCCCGCTCAGACAGC
>JAYVNU010000219.1:0-4007 GCA_043758345.1 Lacisediminihabitans sp. | reverse complement strand
GCGCCCCGTGTCTGAAGGCCGCGATCTCGGCGAGCGCCTCGACGCCATTGGCCACGGCAGTATCGAATAATTGCTTGCCCCAGGCAGCGTTCGCGCCGGTCGCGTCGCCGATCACCCCGGACGGTCCGAAGTCGTTGCTCACCCATCCGAAGTGCACGGGGCCGCCATTGAACTTGATGTACTTGAGGTCGGCCATATGGTCGGGCACCCAGCGCTCGGCCTTCGTCAGGTCGACGAGCTCCGGTCGCAGATGCAGGATCATGGATGTCTCGCCGTGACCGCCGTGGATGCCGAAGCCACGCTCATCCGGTCCGTTGACTCCGTCGCCCGCAGCCATCCCCGCACCCATCAGGAAGGTGCGGAGCCCGAACCTGCGGCGCAGTTCGCGGAGGGCAACCTGGAGAAGCGCGATGTTGCCCCCGTGCCCGTTGAAGAACACGATCGTCTTCGCCGGGGTGTTCGCGACGGAGCGCCCGATATCGACGACGGTATTCAGCAGCGTCTCGGCGTTCAACCACATCGTTCCCGGCGCCCAGTGGTGTTCGTCGCTCTTCGTATAGGCGAGCCCCGGCAGCAGCCAGACGTCCTGGCCGGCGGCCGCAGCGGTCTCGACGACGGCCCGACCGATCATGTCGGCGGTGAGGAAGTCGGTCGACAGCGGCAGGTGCGGACCGTGGTGTTCGATGGCACCGGTCGGCAGCACGAGGATCGAATCCTCGGTTAGCGCTGCGGCCGCGGCAGGTCCCGACAGGTTGACGAGGTCGCGGCTCATGAGACTTTCCGTCCGGTCAGCACGGAGGGGTCGACCAGTTTGCCGGGATTCAGCAGGCCGTTCGGATCGGTGGATGCCGCAAGCGCGATGGTGCGCTCCGGCTCGAAGTCGACGAACCACTGGTGCGGATTGTGGAAGCCCACGCCGAGCGCCGTGAGTTTCTCGAAACCGGCGTAGACCGCCTCCGGCGAGGAGTAGACACCGGCGACCATGCCGATCGGGCGTCGGTGCTGGGACTCGATGTGCAGCAGGCCACCCGGGTAGACGGCCTCGACCTCCGCAATGCGGTAGACGAGGGCGTCACCCGAGACCTCGACGTGGAAGTAGGTGTCGGGGTAGGCCTTCTGCAGCCATTCGATCGGGTGGTTGTACGACATCATGCTTATCTTCATCGTCGCCTGTGCTCCCTCGAGCACCTCCTCGACCCGGCCGCCGGCCGCTTCGACGAGACGCGTTGCCTCCTCGACGGTGGCGAGGTCGAGGATGGCGCGGAGGCTCGCCCGGCCATCGGGGATTCCCGGTTCGCGGGGCAGGGCATCCGCGAGCACGATCGGGTCGGCGGAGACGAGGCGCGGTGTCGGCTCGAGATCGGCAAAGGGGTGGATGAGCGACAGCGCCTGACCGAAATCGTCGAAGCTGGCGTAGAACGCGCGCCACTCCTGCAGCGGCTCGAGGGCGACGGTGGCCGCCGCGATGATGCCGGCGGTGCCGTAGTTGTGCACGTAGGGCTGCGCTGCGTCGCCGTCCACGTGGATGAGCCGGGCATCCGGATCCGCGTGCACCACGTCCAGGGCGAGAACGAAACCGTTGCTGTTCGAGCCGTGTTTGATCGAACCAGTTCCGCCGGATCCGCCGGAGAGGAAGCCGCCGACCGAGGAGTTCGCCGTCGACGGGTACATCAGCACCTGCTGGCCGGCCTTGTTCGCGGCTTGCTCGAGGGCAGCGAGGGAGGCGCCGGCGTCCGCGGTGATGAAGCCGTCGCCGACCTCGGTGATGGTGCGCGCCCGGGAGGTGTCGAGCACGAGCCCGGCGCGCAGCGGGATGGCTTGGCCGTAGTTGCCCGTTCCCTTTCCCCGCGGGGTGATCGCGATGCCGTGGCGTACCGCGGCACCGACGACCGCCGCGATCTGTTCCGCGTTCGTCGGCCAGGCGACGAGGTCGGCGAGACCGAGCGGCAGTTGTTCGCTGATCACGGGGGAGAGGCGGGACCCGTCGACGGAGGCGCGTTCCCGTGCGGCGAGTTCTGTGCTGACGCCGCGATCGCCGAGCAGTTCGCGCAGCTCGGATGCGAGGGCGGAGAGTGAGGTGTCTGTCATGGTGCGAGGTGCTTTCTGTAGTGATCAGTGCATGACCATCCCGCCGGTGACGTTGATCGCCTGCCCGGTGAGATAGTCGGCGTCGGTGGACGCAAGGAAGAGTGCGACCCCGGCGACATCGGCCGCGGTGCCGAGCCGGCCGAGGGGGGAATAGCTCGACCACGTCTGCACGTCGTCGTCGGTGCGGATGTCTGCCCCCATCTCGGTGAGGATGTAGCCGGGGCAGAGCGAGTTCGCCGTGATGCCGTGCTCGCCCCACTCGAGGGCAGCGACCCTGGTGAGGGCCACGACGGCGGCTTTCGACGCGGCGTAGGCGCCCTCGTTCGCCCCGCCCTTCTTCGCTGCCATGCTGGCGATGTTGATGATCTTTCCGCCCGAGCCGGCGGCGATCATCGCGCGTGCGGCCACCTGCATCGTCACGAGCATCGCGTGGGTGTTGATCGAGAATAGGTCATTCCAGTCGGACAGGGTGACGTCGAGCAGTGGAGAGAAGCGAAGGATCCCCGCACTGTTCACGAGGATATCGACGCCGCCGAGAGAGTCGATGGCGTTCCCGGTAACGGAGCTGGCCGCTTCAGGATCAAGCAGGTCGACCTCGTGGAAATCGGCGCCGATGGATGCCGCGAGCGCCGACCCGCACGTGACGAGCCGGTCGAGCACGCTCACGGTCGCACCCTCAGCCGCGAACCGGGTGGCGATCTCGCCCCCGATACCGCGGGCACCACCGATGACGACGACTCGCCTGCCGGCCAGGCGAGTGCCTGCCGCGCGAGCCGTCGTCATCCGTGGGTCGTTCATGTAGTGCTTAGAATCCGATCGTCTTGTCGATGAATTCGTTGGTGAACAGTTCGGTCGCCTTCAGGCCGGCCTTCGGGGCCGAGCCTGTCTTCGCGAAGAGCGGGGTATCGATGTCCATGACCTTCTGGATGCGCGACTCCTGCATGTCTCCGACATAGGCATTGACGCCGTTGGTCGCGATCTTCAGCTTCTTCATCTCCTTTACCGCGTAATTCGCAACGTTGTCGTCATACACCCAGCCGTTGTTGTAGGCCGTGACGAGCTGGGTGATCAGGGTGTTCGTTTTGGCCGGGGTCGTGATGTAGTCGACGTCCGCCTGCTGCAGCACCGGCACGAGCTTTTTCAGGCAGGCCGAGTCCTTGCTGAGGTCTGCTGTACGAACCGACACGGCCTCGGGGTAGATCGGGTAGCCGGTGTCGTTGATCAGCTGGAAGTTGACCGGCTTGTTCCACGCGGACACCTCGTTCCCGTAGATGTAGGGCTCGGCCGTTGCGAAGCCCTGCTGGCCGTCCTTACCCTTGGCCGTCACGAACTTGGCCGGGGTTCCGTCATACGATCCGTCGGTCTGGGCGGCCGGCAGGATTCCGGAACCCTGCAGGTAGCCCATGTAGGCCGCTCCGTTGAAGTAACGGACGACGCCGCCGCTGCTCTTCAGTGCAGCCGCGAGCTCTTTGATCGTCGTGACCTTCGGGTACGTCGCCGGGTCCCACATCACCATCTGCGGCGAGATGTCGTTCTCCGCGAAGACGGCGGTGGTGGGCAGTGTCGCCGACAGTTGGACGGCCTCATCCGTCGAGATGTAGGCGAGCATGATGCTCTTGTCTTTATAGAGTTCCGAGCTCACCGTCTGGTAACCGATGGCCGGGCCTCCGGACAGGATCTCGACCTTCACACCGGTCGATTTGCCCTTTGCGTAGAGGTCACCGGTCACCGACTTCTGGTCGGCGTTGATCACTGGATTCGGGCCGAGCAGCTGGTAGAGGTGGCCGTGGTCGGCCTCCGGGTTCCAGTCGGTCTGGATTTTCACGGTCGCGGGGCAGACGCCGGAGAGGTCGACGCCGCCGGCCGCTGCAGCCGAGCCGGTGGATGCCGGGGTCGCGCTGCTCGAACACGCGGTCAGC
>JAYVNU010000218.1:0-4016 GCA_043758345.1 Lacisediminihabitans sp. | reverse complement strand
ACTTGTCGACGGTCGGCCACTTCGTCAACAGCGTGCACCTGTGGAGCGTCGAATTCTTCTTCTTCTTCATGGTCATCCACATGTGGGGGAAGTTCTGGATGGCCGCCTGGCGCGGTCATCGAATCCTCACCTGGATCACCGGCGTCGTCTCGTTCGCCTTCTCGATCGTCGCCGCGTTCACCGGTTATCTCGTCCAGACCAACTTCGACTCCGAGTGGATCGCATTCCAGGCGAAGGATGCCCTGAACGCTTCTGGAATCGGCGCCTGGTTCAACGTCGCCAACTTCGGTCAGATGTTCATGTGGCACATCCTCCTGCTCCCGGCGGCTGTTCTCGTCATCGTTGCGATGCATGTCGTGCTGGTTCGGGTGCACGGGGTCGTTCCTCCGCTCGATGCCGATGACAGCGACTCTCAACTGGCCGGCGTTCAACCCACCCCAGTGCAATTGATCGACCAGGAGGAAACCCATGTCTCGAACAATTGAGGACCGGCCTACCATCTCGCCGTCCGCACCCGCTCAGGGCGGGCCTGTCGCCAGTCGGCGCAGAGCCCTACTGGCAGGCCGCCAGTGGAAGGGCAAGGAGCGCGAATACGACCTCTTCAAGGAACTCACGGTCGGCGTAATTGTCGTCGGGGTTCTCGTTGTCGGCGTGGCGATCGTGGCTGGCTCGCCCGACGAACCGACCATCAACCTGCAGTCGTGGGCGAATTCGAGTCCCTTCGATTTCGTGGCGACGGCCAGTACTGAGCTCGGCAAGACCTCGAAGACCGCCGCGTACGGGCCACCGTATTCGACGACACAGGATGCAACGCAGACACTCGGCCCGATCGACCTTCAGAGCCTGTCGGGGCGTCGTATCCCCATCAACACGGCCACTGACTTCGTCACCACTCCGCTGCGAAAACTGCATAGCGAAATCCCTGCGCTGGCTACCTGGGACGCGGCGAACGGCGCGCAGCAAGCACGCTGGGCGAACTCCTACGCGGACGCGATCGGGAAGGCGCCGAAGGGCGATCCCGCCAAGGCGAAGGCCGGCTCGTATGGACCAGTGCCGGCGATGACCGCCGGGCTTCTTGCCGAAGCGCAGCGCGGGGCACTCGATGGCGCCATCCGGGGTGAGGGTGGGATCTTCAATACCGACTACACGCGCACGATTCTCTTTCTCGGCGACGGCAGCTACTTCCCGGATCTCGCAACAGCGCAGCACCTCACAGGCGACCAGTGGGGGATGATGAACGAGACCGGCAATTTTCCCGGCCAGTCGTGGCTCTGGCTGTTCTCATTCTGGTACCAGGTGCCAGCAATCGGTGGCCTCGCGAATGCGGACCTCGTCGTGGTCGGCCTGATGGGGCTGCTCACGCTGATTCTCGCGCTCGTGCCTTTCATCCCGGGCCTTCGATCCATCCCGCGCCTGATTCCCCTGCACAAGCTGATCTGGCGGGACTACTACCGCCGCCGGTAGCGCGAGCAGACGACACGCGCGGTGCGAATAGAACATCGACCAGGGCGACGGCGTGTGAAGGTGTTGGAGAACAGTAACGGGGGACACCATGAGCACACGCACGCGCGGTCACCGCATCGCGAAAACCTTGACGACAACCCTGGGCGTCACCAGCGTCGTTGCGGCGGCGGTCGGCTCATTAGCCCTCTGGCAGACGACCGCCACCGCCCAACTGGCGGCTCGGCAGCAGGTCGCTGCAGGCGCTGTCCCGACCGGCGCTGTCCCGTCTGGCACTGTTCCGTCAGGCACCGCCCCGTCTCCCAGCGCAACCGCGGCGGTACCGATCGTCGCGGAATCGACGGTTGCACCCTCACCGGTCAGCGACCCTCTGCCGGTGCCGACCGCTGCTGCGCCGAAGGCCGTCGTTGCACCGCCGGTTGCCGCTCCCGCGGCCCCGGCGGGCCCCGTCGTGCGTGCGCCTGCACCACCGCCGCCCGTGTCGCACCCGGCCCCAGCCCCCGTTCCCGTGAAGGGCACGTCGTCAGGCTCCTGAGCGTTGCCATGTCGTTCTGCTCGGCGGCGGTGTTCTCAGCTCGCTGAGAATCGTCTCCCTATACTGCGAAAGTGCCGAATCCGCCCAGAATTCTCGTCGTCGAGGACGACGCGCGTCTCCTCGCGATGCTCGGGGAGCTGCTCGTGGCTGAGGGATACGACGTGGTGTCCGCTCGAGACGGCCAGCGGGCGCTGCACGAAGGGCTCACGCGGGAGTTCGATGTGCTGCTTCTCGACCGCGGTCTCCCGCTCATCGAGGGTCTCGACGTTCTCGATCGGCTTCGCGACAATGGGGTACAAACACCGGCACTGGTGATCTCGGCGCTCGGTAATCCGGCCGAGCGGGTCGAGGGGCTCGATCGAGGCGCGGAAGACTACTTGGCCAAACCTTTCGACGTCGACGAGCTTCTCGCGCGACTTCGGGTGCTGCGCCGACGGATCTCGTCCACCATCGCCGTGCTGCGAACGCCGGGAGGCTCCTACGACGCTGCCGGCAGGACCGTCACGCGGCTCGACGGCTCCTTCTTGCAGTTGTCCGAACGGGAAGGCGACCTGCTCGAACGTCTGGCGCGGAGACCCGACCAGGTCTTCACGAGGGATGACCTTTTGATGACCGTGTTCGCCGATGCCGAAGATCCCGGGGTCGTCGATACCTACGTGCACTACCTGCGGAAGAAGCTCGGTCGACCTGTTATCGCGACGGTTCGGGGGATCGGCTACCGACTGGGAGCGGTCCGGTGAATTCGACCACAGCCGACGAACTGCGTGGCGCGTCGCTCGGCCTCGCGATCCGTCTCGTCGGTCTCATCCTCGTGGTGTTCCTCGTCATCGTCGGAGTGACCTATGCGATCGTGACCCTCAGCCAGTCGCAGGCGACAACGAGCGAGTTGGTGAAAGCCAGCACCGTGGAATCCCCGGAGGATGCACCACCGGACATCCTGGTGGCGATCCGCTCGACGTCCGGACTGGCGGTGTCGGGCAATGCGCCGAAATGGTTCCCCAAGACGGCTGCACTCACCGAGGTGGCGCGAACCGGTGTCCAGCAGCAGCGCATGCTCGCTGTCAATGGGGACACCTACCTTGTACTGACCACCGCCGTGCGCGGCCGCGTCGTCCAGACAGCGACGGACACCCGAGAGGGTGTCGAGGAGATCCAGCGCCTCGCCTTCGGTCTCGTGATCGCCGGGCTCATCGGCGGGATCGCGTCGGCGGTGATCGCCGCGGTGATTGCGCGCCGCGCGATGAGGCCGATGTTCGATGCTCTGGCGCTTCAGCGCCGATTCGTGGCCGATGCGAGTCATGAACTGCGAACGCCGCTCACTCTGATAACGACCCGGGCGCAGTTGCTGCGTCGCGGACTGAACGAACCCGGTCGAGGCGGAGCGGATGTCGTGACGGCCCTAGACGAGATCCTCCGCGACTCGCGGGACCTCACCGCGATCCTCGAAGACCTGCTCATCGTCGCGGATCCGCGGGGAACCGTCGACCTGGTGCCGCTCGATCTCGGGGAACTCGCTCGGGACGCGGTCTCCTCGATGGCGCCGGAAGCCACCAGTCGCAACATCGAGCTGGTCACGTCGGTGCAGGAGACCCCCATCTTCGTGAATGGCGCGCGCATCTCGCTGCAACGCCTCTGCGCCGCGCTGATCGCCAATGCGGTGGATCATGCCCGAACGCTGGTGACCGTCGTCGTGCGGCAGAGCGGCAGAACCGTGGAAATCCGAGTGCGAGACGACGGTGCGGGGTTCCCCGCGGGTTTCGAAGAGCGTGCCTTCGAACGGTTCGCCTCCGCACGGCTTCAATCGGATGACGGGGAGGGCGATGGTCGACGTCACTACGGGATCGGTCTGGCACTGGTGGCCGATGTCGCCGCTCGACATGGTGGATCGGTGCGTGTCGAGCCGCGGACGGCGGGAACCGGAGCCGAGATCGTCGTTCGTCTGCCGCACGGCAACTCTTAGAGCACGCTCAGGGAATTCGCATGCCACCTAAGAATCCCTGAAGAAAGGCGGAGCATCCTT
>JAYVNU010000217.1:0-4021 GCA_043758345.1 Lacisediminihabitans sp. | reverse complement strand
CCGCATGATCCGTCACGTCATCTCCTGGACTCTTCTCGAACAGGATGTCGCGAAGAAGTTCGAGAATTCGTCGATGATCGCCGCGCAGCTGATGACGCTGCCCGCGCTGATCCCAGAGATCATCACCATGACGGTGAGCTCGAACTCCGTGAATATCGACGGCAACTGGGATCTCGTTCTCATTGCCGACTACGCGGATGAAGCGGCGCTGAAGACCTACATCGGGCATCCGGAGCACCAGAAAGTCGTTGCCGGGATCAAGCCCTATTTCGAGAAGCGCGCGGCGGTCGACTTCCTGGTCTAGTTCTGTGCGCAGCGCGCGCTACTCGCGCTGTTTCGCTGCGGCTTCAGCCTCTGCGCGGGAGTCGTATACGGGCTCATCGAGCACATAGTCGAGCTTCTCTTTCGGATCGACGAGCAGCAGGTCCGTCGGTTTGTCGGCCGACTGGAAGTCAGAGGAGACGAGCACCTCGTTGTTGAGGTGCACCGTGAGCAGGCCGCTGCCCGTTTCGAGTGCGTCGACTTCGAGGGCGCTGAGCGGTCGTCCGCCGGCTCGCTCGAGCAGCGAGTAGACCGCGGCACCGACACCCTTACCGGCGGAGAGGAACGCCTTCTCGTCGACGACCGTGTAGTCGTAGCGGGTGCGCACGGTGAAGGTGAGCTCGTCCTGCTCCTCCTCGTGGTCGTCCTCGTCGTCATCCTCATCGCCATACAGGTCGTCGAGCGCATCGCCGTAGGCGCCGATCGCCTCCCAGAGCGCGCTGTCTACCTCGACGGCCGCGTCATCCTCATCGTCCCCTGCCTCGAGGCGGGCGATGTGCTGCTTCAGGATCTCGAGAAGCTCGTTACCGGCTTCGACGGCTGCGGTGCGGGGGCCAGTGGCGCTGTCATCCATGCCCGCCACGGTATCAGCGCGCCGCAGTACCAGCGCGCCGTTTCATCCGGTCCGTCAGGGAAGCAGGCGCGTCGGGCCGCGAAACAGGTAGGTGACCTCGCGCAGATTCGCCTGGTGCAGCAACAGCATCATCACGCGGCTGAGGCCCATACCGAATCCACCGTGCGGCGGCACCCCGTAGCGGAAGAAGTCGAGGTAGAACGCGAGTTCCTCCGGGTCGAGGCCTTTCTGCCGCGCCTGCGCTTCGAGCACCTCGATGCGGTGTTCGCGCTGTGCGCCGGTTGAGATCTCGACACCGTTGAAGATGAGGTCGTAGCTCTTCGTCAGGCCAGGGTCATCGTCGTGACGCATGTGGTAGAACGGCCGGATGCTCGACGCATAGTCCGTGAGGAAGACGAACTCGTGCCCGTAGGTCTCCTTCACATAGGCTGCGATCTGGCGCTCGCCCTCCGGGTCCATGTCGTCGTCGTGTCGCGGAACCTCATAGCCGCGCTCCGCGATGATGCGCTTCGCCTCAGCGAGTGGGATGCGCGGGAACGGCACGGTCGGAACCGTCACCTCGACGTCGAACAGGGCCTTGATGTCGTCACCGTGTTTCGCCTTGACGGCGGTGAACCCAGCGACGAGCAGTTCTTCGTGTAGCTTCATCACGTCTTCGTGGCTGTCGATCCAGCTGAACTCGGCATCGACGCTGGTGAATTCCGTCGCGTGACGGCTGGTGAAGCTGGGGTCGGCGCGGAAGGCCGGACCGACCTCGAAGATCTTGCCGAATCCGGCCGGCTGGGCCATCTGCTTGAAGAACTGCGGACTCTGCGACAAAAATGCCTTGCCCTCGAAGTACTTGACCTCGAATAGTTCGGCCTTCGACTCGCTCGCGCTCGCCATCAGCTTCGGGGTGTGGATCTCGATGAAGTCGTGCTCGATCCAGTACGTGCGAAGCGCGTGCTCGAAAGTGCTCTGCGCGCGGGCGATGAGATTCTGTTCCGGGCGGCGCAGGTCGAGGAAGCGCCAGTCCATGCGCTTATCGATACCGGAATCCGCGGCGATAGGGTTCTCGGCGATCGCGACGCTGGCGATGTCGAGGGCGTCCAGCTTGATCTCGACGCCGCCGAGCTTCACCCGCTCGTCGTGCTTCAGCTCGCCGGTCGCGGTGAGGAATGTTCCCTGGGTGAGGGCGGAGATCGTGTCGGCAACGGCATCCTCTGCTGCTGTGCCGTCATCTGCAAAGTCGCGCGGGTGAACCAACTGCACGGCACCGGACTCGTCGCGCAGCACGACGAACTGCACTTTCTTCTGATCACGGATCGTCTCGACCCAGCCCGAAACGCTCACCGGGCCGTCGGTTGCGGCAAATAGATTCTTGATCAGGGTGCGTGATGTCACGGTCTCCGAGTTTAGCCGCAGGGCCCGGCTAGCCTCGCCGCGGCATCCAACCCGCCTTTACGCGCTCCCACGCGAGCAACGCTTTCATCATTCAGGAGTCGATCGATCACCGTTCGACACCAGGGCTTCCATCATTCAGGAGGTTGTGGGGCTAGAGGGGCGAGCGGCGCGGATGTGATCTCATCCTCCCCACTGGCCACTTCAGCCACACCGGGTCCTGAATGATGAAAGGGATGACAGCAATGTCGGCGGTCGCCCGACGTTCGCCGTAAGGGCAGCCGAGGCGGGCGCGCGAAATGTCCTGAATAACTGGAGTCTGCGAGCGCGCGCCCCGCGAGGAAGGTTCCGGGCGAGCGAGGCGCAGCGGGACGGATGCCTCGGCCGCAGGGGATCTTCACGGGATTCCTGCAGCCGTGCAAAACGTAGACTCGATGTGTGGCCGCAACGCAGATTCACCTGGTCCGCCATGGCGAGGTGTTCAACCCCGATGGCGTGCTCTATGGACGACTGCCCGGGTTCCACCTCTCGGGCCTCGGAAACACGATGGCGGCTGCGGCGGCCGCACAGCTCGAGGGGCATCCCATCACAGCGCTCTTCTCGAGTCCGCTGCTGCGCGCGCAGGAGTCGGCGAAGCCGTGGGCGGATGCCTTCGCTCTCCCGATCCAGACCGACGAGCGCCTCATCGAACCGACCAACAGGTTTGAGGGCGGTACCTACGAATTCGGACCGGGCGTTCTACTGCATCCGAAGATCTGGCCATGGGTCGCCAACCCGATGCGTCCAAGCTGGGGTGAGCCCTATCTGCAGGTCATCGCCCGGATGTTCGCCGTCATCGACCATGCGGCGGCCTCTGTCGACAGTGGCGAGGTCGTTATGGTCAGCCACCAGATGCCCATCGTGATGGTGCAGCGCTCCGTCGCCGGCAAGCGACCGTTCCACGACCCGCGCAAACGGCGTTGCCAGCTCTCGAGCATCACGACCCTCGAGAAACAGCACGGCACCTGGGTCGAGGTCGACTACCAGGATCCTTCGGCCGAACTCCTCGCGCAGGCAATCGATACCGGAGCAGTGTGAGACCCCGGATCGCGCTCGTCGGTGTCGTCGCGGCGGTGGGGCTGCTCCTCGCCGGATGCTCGAGCTCCGGCGACTCCCTGACCAACTACGGCAACCAGACGAACGGCAACAGCTCGAGCTTCACGGATGATTCCGGCCAGCCGGTGCTCGTCAAGCAGAGCGATCGGAGGGCTGCGCTCGACTTCACGTCGAAGACCGAGGATGGCTCTCCGCTCACGCTCTCCGACTATCGCGGCAAGGTCGTCGTCGTGAACTTCTGGTATTCGAGCTGTGCACCATGCCGGCAGGAGGCACCGATTCTGCAGGGTATCTACTCGACCTACCAGGATCGGGGTGTCGCCTTCGTCGGTGTCAACACCGTCGATCAGGCCGCGACGGCGATCTCGTTCGAAAAGAGTCACAAGATCACCTACCCGTCGGTCCTCGACGTGAATATCGGAACCGCAGCGATAGCATTCCACGGCGCCGTGGCTCCCAGCGTCGTTCCCGTGACGTTCGTGCTCGATAAGAAGGGGCGTATTGCCGCGCGCATCCTCGGGGTTCTGCAGTCGAAATCCATTCTCGACACCCTGATCACCGACACTCTCGCCGAGAAGAACTAGTGGATTCGATCACCCAGATCGTCTCCGGCGGCAACCTCGCCCTCGCGCTGCCACTCGCGCTGCTCGC
>JAYVNU010000216.1:0-4029 GCA_043758345.1 Lacisediminihabitans sp. | reverse complement strand
AGTATCAGCGCATGTTCGAGCTCGACGGCGTGATCCTCGACTTCGACCAGGACGCCCTCGAGGCGATCGCAGACCTCGCAGTCCTGCGCCAGACCGGTGCCCGCGGTCTCCGCTCCATCATGGAGGAGGTGCTCGGCCCGATCATGTTCGAGGTGCCGTCGAGCGACGAGATCGCCCGGGTGGTTGTGACTCGTGCTTCTGTGCTCGAAAACGCCGCGCCGACGATCGTTCCGCACAAAGCCATTCGCGCGGAGAAGTCCGCGTAGGTTCAGCTCCACCCCAGCGGGTCCGCTCGGCCCGGTTGTGGATGGCGTGCGACCTGCTGCGGATCGGTCGCACCCGTCGATGGGCGTGCAGACTTCGGAAATTCAGGACTTCGGTCGCAATACCTTCCCCCTTCCCCCTGTGTCGTGCGCATGTGCGTCGTAACTCCTGAATTTCCGAAGTAACTGCGGCCACAGGCCCGCGATTGGACGGCGCAGGCCCCGCCGCAGCGACCCTAGGCTGGGGTGACCCGCGACGGCGTCGACGGGCACCGCATCGCCGATGACGAAACTCCTCCCTGCCACCACGACACCGAAGGATGGATGCCGATGCTCCAGCCCATCGTCGCGGGCATCGTCGCCGCGATCACCGGGTTCTCCTCGTCGTTCGCCATCGTGCTTGCAGGCCTCGCGGCCGTCGGAGCGACGCAGTCACAGTCATCGTCGGGACTCCTCGTCATCTGCGTCGCGCAGGGGGTGCTGTCGATCGTGCTCAGCGCGGTGACGAAGGTGCCGGTGAAGTTCGCCTGGAGCACTCCCGGCGCGGCCCTGCTCGTTGCCACTGCCGGCGTGACCGGCAGGTTCGGCGAAGCGGTCGCCGCGTTCGTCGTCGCCGCCGCGCTGATCGTGTTTGTCGGGCTGATCCCGGCGCTCGAGCGGCTCATCGCGCGCATTCCGAAACCGATCTCGAGTGCGATGCTCGCCGGTATCCTCTTTCCGCTGTGTCTCGCTCCGGTCAAGGCCGCAGTCGGAGCGCACACCTGGTATCTCGCGATCCCGGTGATTCTCGTCTGGCTGGTGCTCTACCGTTTCGCACCGCGCTGGGCAGTGCCGGCGGCGATCGTGCTGACCGGCGTGCTTCTCGCAGCGACGGCGGGAACGGGCTGGTTGCACGGTGCCCAGTTGCTGCCGCACGTCGAGTTGGTCGTGCCCGAGTTCAATCCGCTGGTGGTGGTCAGCCTCGCCGTTCCGATGTTCATCGTCACGATGGCCGGGCAGAACATCCCGGGGGCCGCCATCCTCAACAATTTCGGCTATCAGGCACCGGTTCGGTCGGCGCTCGTCGGCTCAGGGGTGCTCTCCGGTGCTGGCGCGCTCTTCGGAGGCATCCCGATCAACTTCGCCGCGCTCACCCAGGCGCTGACTGCCGGACCGGATGCCTCGCCCCACCCCGACAAGCGCTGGGTCGCCCCGGTCTCGGCCGGAGGCACCTACATCGTGCTCGGGCTACTCGCTGGTGTCGCGACGGCATTCGTGTCCGCGTCGCCGCCGATCCTCATCGAGGCCGTCGCGGGGCTCGCCCTCCTCGGCGCGCTGACTGGAGCGGTTGTTGCAGCCGTCGAACTGCCGGACCACCGTCTCGCGGCCATCGCGACGTTTCTCGTGACGGCCTCCGGGGTCACGATCGTCGGCATCGGCTCGGCCTTCTGGGGCCTTCTCGTGGGCGCGGTCATCATGCTCTGGCTCGGCTGGCGACGCCGTGAAAGCGCCCCACGGTAGCAGAGCCGACTCTGCTAGCGCCGGGGCTCAGCCGGCCAGTCCGCGGCGCTCCAGCAGCGGCTCGATGACGGCGTCGCGTCCGCGGAAGTCACGGTAGGCCTCCAGCGGATCCTTCGATCCGCCGACGCCGAGCAGTCGCTGGCGGAAGCGGTCTCCGTTGGCCCTGGTGAGTCCGCCGTTCTCCGTGAACCACTCGACGGTGTCGGCATCCAGAACCTCGCTCCAGATGTAGGAGTAGTAGCCGGCGTCGTATCCGCCCGCGAAGGTGTGGGCGAAGTAGGCGCTCGAATACCGGGTCGGCACCGCAGGGTTGTCGAGTCCGGCGGCAGCAAGCGCGCCGGCTTCGAAAGCCGCGACATCCGTCACCTCGTCATCGGCGGTGATGGTGTGCCAGGCCTGGTCGAGCATGGCAGCGGCGAGGTATTCGCTGGTCTGGAATCCCTCATTGAACGCGGCCGACGCCTGCAACCTGTCGACGAAATCCTGTGGCATCGACTCACCGGTCAGGTGGTGCTTCGCATAGTTGGCGAGGATCTCGGGCCACAGCATCCACATCTCGTTCACCTGGCTCGGGAACTCGACGAAGTCGCGGTAGACGTTCGTCCCGGCGAACTTCGGGTAGGTCACCCGGGCGAACAGACCGTGCAGTGCGTGCCCGAACTCGTGGAAGAAGGTGTTCACCTCGTCGTAGCTCAGCAGCGTCGGCTCGCCGGCTGCCGGCTTCGGAACGTTGAGGTTGTTCACGACGACGACCGGCTGGTCGAGCAGGGTGTTCTGCGAGATGAGCGGATTCATCCACGCGCCACCGCGCTTCGAGTCGCGAGTGTAGAGATCGAGTACGTAGAGGCCGACGGGGGAGCCGTCTTCGTCTGTCACCTCGAAGACGCGGGCATCGGCGTGGTGGGCGACGAGGTCCGGGCGCTCCGCGAAGGTCACGCCGTAGACACGGTTCGCGGCGTAGAAGACGCCGTCCTGCAGCACCCGCTCGGCCTCGAAATACGGACGCATCTCCGCGGTGTCGACGTCGTACTTCGCCTGGCGGACCTTCTCGGTGTAGAACGCCCAGTCGGCGGCCTCGACGGGGGCCTCGGCCTGCTCCTGAAGGTCGGACTGCTCGGCACGGGCGTTCTGCGCGGCGACCGGGGCGAGGCGCCCGAGCATCGCGGCCACGGCCTCCGGGGTCTTCGCCGTCTCATCCGAGGTCACGACGGCGGCGTGATTCGCGAAGCCGAGCAGGCGCGCGCGTCCGGCGCGGAGCCGGGTGATCTCGAGCACCAGCGGGCGGTTGTCGTTCGCGTTGTCCCGGCTGCCGCGCGAGCGGGACGCCTCCATGATGCGTTCCCGCACCTTTCGGTTGGTGAGGGAGTCGAGGTACGGATGTCCCGTCGGCAGCACGAGAGTGATGAGGTACTTTCCGTCGAGGCCGCGTTCTTTCGCGGCCTCCGATGCGGCGGAGATCTCGCCGCCGGTGAGGCCGTCGAGTTGTGCGACATCCTCGATAACGATCGCGAGGTCGTTGGTGTCGGCGAGCAGATTCTTCTCGAAGCGGGTGGTGAGCGTCGAGAGTCTCTGGTTGTAATCCCTCAGTTTCGCCTTATCGGCGTCGCCGAGTCCCGCGCCGGCCTGAGTAAATTCGGCGTAATAGCGCTCGACGAGGTACTTCGACTCGGCGTCGAGATCGAGGCTGTCGAGCTCGTCGCGGATGGTCTTGATGCGCGCGTACAGCAGCGTATCCAGCCGAATAGCATCGGAGTGGGCGGCGAGGAGCGGGGCCATCTCCTCCTCTAACTCGTTGGTGAAGTCGCTCGAGTCCGAGGAGCTCTTGTTGAAGAAGACGGTGGCGACACGGTCGAGGATCTGACCGGATCTCTCGAGAGGGATGAGGGTGTTCTCGAAGGTCGGGGCATCACCCAGACCCGTGATGTTTGCGACCTCGGCGAGTTGTTGCTCGAAGCCCCGGTCGAACGCCGGCCGATAGTGCGCGTCGGCGATGTCGGCGAACGGGGGGAGTCCGTTGAGGAGTGGGCTCGGGACGAAAAAGGGATTCTGATCAACCATGACCTCACCCTATGCCCAGTCATGCAAAGGTTCTGTTGCAAAGAGACAGTTGCAAAGAAGCAGTTGCAAAGAATCCTTTGCAATGATAAATTTGCATTATGACCACGCCAGCAGAAGACACCGAAACGGGGTCGATCGACGTCGTCGCCGTCCCGGCCGGCCGCGATCTCGATCTGGCGGCGCTCAGGGCACTCGCGCATCCGCTTCG